>JANXWM010000292.1 GCA_025351145.1 Chitinophagaceae bacterium | reverse complement strand
CAATTGTTTTGGTGCCGCCGTTGGGTGTTTCAAGATCAAAAGTAAAAGCGTTGCTGTCGCCCGGTTGTTTCAGTTTTATCACTTCTGTTTTCTTCTCCAGGAAATCAATTCCTATATAAGCGTCTTTCTGAAACAGCCTCATTTTGCGCATGCGTTTCATACTGATGCGGCTGCTGGTTAAGTTGGCCACGCAGCCATTGTCAAATTCAATACGCACGTTGGCAATATCGGGGGTATCGGTCATTACAGCAACACCGCTTGCATAAATATTTCTTACATCGCTGTGTACCAGGCTAAGGATAATATCAATATCGTGAATCATTAAATCCAGTATCACACTTACTTCCGTGCCACGCGGGTTAAACTGCGCTAAACGGTGTACTTCAATAAACATCGGATTAAGGTCAAAGTCTTTAACAGCAAGGTATGCAGGGTTAAAACGCTCGACATGCCCTACCTGAAGCTTTACCCCGGCTTCTTTCACCATCTTCACAATTTTCTTTCCTTCATCAATGGAATTGGCCAAAGGTTTTTCTACAAAAACATGCTTGCCTTTACGTATGGCAGCCTCGCACAAATCAAAGTGGTGATTTGTTGGCGCCACAATATCTGCCGCATCAATAAGGTCCAGTAATTCATTAACATCATCATATCTTTTGAGGCCGTATTTTTCGGTAACTTCTGCGGCAATCGCATCATTGGGATCATAAAACCCCACCAGCTCCACGCCTTCAATTTCTTTCCAGTTATTTAAATGAAATTTTCCCAGGTGGCCCGCACCAAATACAGCAACTCTAAGCATATAGCAGATTTATTTTGTAAAGATAAGGTTTGGGGTTTATCGTTGTTGGATGTTGAAAACTTGAAGTATTGAAAGGTTGATTTGCTGAAAGGCAGATACAATGCTTTGGGCCAGACTGACGTATTTCATGGCATCGCCGGTTGCGTCGCACTCTTGTACGTTCCCGTCATTGCGAGGCACGAAGCAATCCGCTGTTACTTATTCAGACAGATTGTAGTGCAATTCACAGATTGCTTCGGAGGCCTCGCAATGACGATACAGTACAAGAGTGCGACGCAAGGGACGATCCCACAAAGAACTTCTGCACGGTCCAAAAAAATTCTTTTGCTTAATACACAGCATAAAATATTTATTTTTAGCAAAACAATTTTGCTATGCCATACAAAGACCTTAGCACCGTGCATGAACTTGCAACAAATTTATTTCAATGGCCCAAAAGCAAAGAGGAATGGGATCAGTATAAATTAAGCGATGAACAAGTTGCATTTTTTAATGAGAATGGCTACCTGGCCGGCATAAAAATGCTCGATGAAAAACAAATTGAAACCATACAAAATGAAATAGCTGCGCTTGCCGATCCTAAGCATCCGGGCCATCATTTATTTTACGAATTCCACAGCAACGAATCAACAGATCCTTTCACTGTGTTATTTCATGCGTTGGGTGCGTGGCGCATAACGCCCGGCCTGCATGATGTTTTATGGAACCCAAGGTTTCTTGTTGCGGCAAGTCAGTTGCTGGGCAATGCCCCGGTTCGTTTCTGGCACGACCAGCTTTTTTGCAAGCCACCAAAAAAAGGCGGAGTGGTTGCCTGGCACCAGGATTATTCGTACTGGACAAGAACCAAGCCTGTTGCGCACCTTACCTGCTGGTGCGGACTGGATGATTCCACCGTTGCCAACGGTTGCCTGCAATATGTCCCCGGAAGCCAACGCTGGGGTTTGCTCGATAAGCCTGACCTTGCCGGTAATATGATGGGTATTATGGATTATTTAACCGAAGAACAAAAGCTGGAATTTAAACCCATACCTGTAGAGACAAAAGCTGGTGAAGCCATCTTTCATCATTCGCTTACGCTGCATGGTTCCGGCGAAAATACTTCTGCCAATCCGCGCCGCGCTTTTGTAATAAATGTTTTTGCCGATGGAGTAAAAAGCGATTCAAATGATGAACTGCTGCAGGGTGTTCCGCCAGTGCATAAAGGCGAAAAAATGCAGGGGCAATTCTTTCCTTTTTTGTATGAAGGAGTAAAATGAAATTTTTGTGTGCCGGGTATTTGTTCTTTACTCATCTTACACAGCCCCGAAACTTCGCATGTGCGTCAAGTTATTTTTTTAAACAAAGTCAAATACAAGGCTTAATGCTCCAGCCGCATGGCTTCGTTGTCTCAACAGCGCTGCTTTCGCTTCTTTGAAAAAATATGCTACGCATTTTTTCAATTCAGCCTTCGGCGGAACCGAACCGAAAGAGGCGCTTTATGAGACAACTGGTATCAGGTGCGAAGTTCCAAAATCGCGGTTCTGAATAACTACTGAAATGATTATTGAGTAAGTATTACAGCGTTTACTGCCATTTTTCTTTAGGTTCTATAAAATCCCAAAGGTTGCCATAGAGGTCTTTAAATACAGCAACAATTCCATATTCCTCTTCGGCAGGCGGCCTTACAAATTCAATATTGGCGGCGAGCATGTTGTTGTAATCTCCCCAGAAATCATCGGTGTATAAGAAGAGAAAAACACGGCCACCGGTTTGGTTGCCGATGCGGCTTTGCTATTCTTCATTTGCGGCTTTTGCAAGTAATAAATTACAACTGCCACTGCCTTTTGGCTGTACCACCACCCAGCGTTTTGTTTCACTTAATATCGTGTCTTCAATAAGTGTAAAGTTGAGTTTTTCGGTATAGAATTGTATGGCTTCATCGTAGTCTTTTACAACAATGGCTATTTGTGAAAGGCGTTGGTTCATTTGATTAATTTTTAGTGCTGAAATGCAATCCAACCGTAGAAGAGTGCGACGCAACGGATGCTAAATTCATATTCTTCAGCCGGGCCAATTATGTATTTTAATAACCATATTTTTCTTTCCATAAATTTCGTAAGAATTTGCGCAGTTCTTCTTCTCTTGCATTTTTACCAGGCTCGTATAACTTAGTGCCGGCAAGCTTTTCGGGCAAATATTCCTGTTCGGAAAAATTACCTTCAAATGCATGGCTGTATTTATAACCTTTACCATAATCCATATCTTTCATCAACCTCGTTGGCGCATTGCGTATGTGCAAAGGAACGGGCTGATCGCCGTACTGTTTTACCACAGCTGCGGCCTTACCCATAGATTCAACAACCGTATTGCTTTTTGCACTCGATGCAAGATAAATGGCGCACTGCGATAAAATAATCATCGCTTCAGGATAACCTATTTTGTTAACCGCATCGAATGTGGCATTGGCAAGCAGTAA
>JANXWM010000287.1 GCA_025351145.1 Chitinophagaceae bacterium | reverse complement strand
GAAAAACTACGACTGAGTTACCGCACCTTCGCTAAAGCTACGGTGGGCAAGCCGCACCAAATTAATACTTTACATTCTGCCAACTCCTAATTAAAAATAAGCCTTCACGGAAAACTCAAACTGATCGATAAATATCTTCTTAAACGCAGTGATGTTATTTTTTGGCCGTGGTTGGTATTCTGCCTGAAACTTACAGTAAGCCACTTCCGCACCCACGCCACGGCACCCTAATGGTTGAGAAGTGGCTTACTATAATTATCGGTGTGTACCAACCAAGGTCAAATATACCTGCTGGAGGGTACATACTTGATTTTTTATTACCCTATTTTTAGTAAAATATAAGTTATGAAAAAAACATGCTTTGCATTATTTGCCGTTTGTATGATGATTGCTGCATCAGCCCAAACAGACAAAGAAAATATAGAAACAGGGGTTAATAAATTCAAAACCGGAAAACGTATAGAAGCATACAAAATACTGGCACCCCTAACTAAGTCGAGGTATTTTAATGCCGACGCAGAATACTGTATGGGCGATTTTTACCAGGAAGGCATTGGAAATCCAAATGGGGGCTGGGCATTGCTGAAATATGATACAGACCTGGGTATGAAATGGTACAAAAAATCCGCAAGCGATGGCAATGCTGATGCTATGGCAGAAATTGGTTTAATGTATAAGGGGAGTGCAGATGGAGATAAAAAGAAAAATGAAAAGGAAGCCTTAAAGTGGTACAAAAAGTCGGCTGAAAAAGGAAGCGGGTTAGGGCAGGATTTTTTAGGCCAAGCCTATGCCGATGGCAAAATAGTACAACAGGATTATACTGAAGCTGCAACTTTATTTAAACTTTCTGCTGCTCAGAATTGTGGAATGGGAATATTATCACTTGCACAAGCCTATGAAGAGGGGCAGGGCGTAACAAAGGATCTCAAAGAAGCGGCACGGCTTTATTTTTCATTAATAAATAGACCGGATGATAACAATAACAATTACACCAGGGGCAGTGCGATACGGTTATTAAATAAACTTATGCAATCTTCGGTTGCTGCTAACCTGCTGGATACTCGCGACGAAATTGCAGCAGGTATAGCTTACTGCTACCTGGACTTTTATAAAGAAGGTTTTTATCTCTTGTCAAAAAACAGTAGCAGTGCTTATATGAATGATACAGCATTTAACTGGCTGGGTTTTATTTACGACGGTAACCATGGTGTTCCTCAAAATTGGGATGAGGCTTTTAAGTGTTTTAAAAAAGGTGCAGCATTAGGAAATAGTATATCTCAATACAATTTAGCAAATTATTTAGCCGTAGGCAAAGCCACAGTTAAAAATGACGATGAAGCATTTAAGTGGTATTTAAAATCAGCACAGCAGGGATTTGCTGGAGCTCAAAAAACGGTAGGACAAAAGTATCAGGAAGGGTTAGGTGTAAAAAGGGATGAAGTTGAAGGTGTGAAATGGTTGCGTAAAGCCAGCGACCAGGGAGATTTTGTGGCTCAATATCTTTTAGGGCTTGCTTACAGAAATGGAAAAGGGGTTGAAAAAGATAATAAAGAATCGCAATTATGGATCGGTTACTCAGCTGCCCAGGGATATTCATTGGCTGATGATATTTGCGATAAGTGTATTGCTAAAAGAACAGCACTTGCCGCTGCGGAAAATAATAACGCAACGCCTGTTTATTCTAACAATAATGAGAAAGTACCTTATGAAAAATCGCTCTGCAACTGTTGTAATGGCACCGGTGAAAAGGTGATATGGTCTTCCCAAACTTATGTGGAAACAGATAAATATGGTCATACACATAATGCAAGCAATTATATACATGTTAGATGTAGTTGTTGTAATGGATCGGGTAGGCGGTAGAGTTTTTTTTTGCTATGCTAACGCAGCTTTCTAAGTTTAGCTATTACAATCCATGAACAGGCTATAGCTATATTGAGTTTATTGCAAGGCTGTCTGGACGATGGAGTAATGGATTCATTCTCTTGAATCACTCATTTCGTTTTGGCAATATTCGGTCCGGAGATGGAAGCCTTTTTTCTTCTCTTCCCGACATATTTTTGGAAAGTTATCTGTAACCCATACAGGAAAAACATGTCCCAAACACTAAAGAAAATTGCGCCATATTTATTATCAGTTTAACTTAGCTGGCGATCTTAATTATCAATTTAATGAATTATCACATGAAAACTTACCGGGTTGGTTTCATTACCATTATCCTCAGCCTTTTTATTTTACCAGTATGGTCTCAAACCATTTGCGAGAGGATGCAGCAACTGGAAGAGGATCTGAATAAAAAATTAGAAGAAAAGTTGACAGATAGTAAACATCCACAAGATTCAGATATAGATTACTGCATCAATTTTTTAGCTAATACCGATAAAACATTGGAAAAGTTAGCCGCTGGGTCGAATGATAAAGATGTATTAAAGGAATATCAATTTTGTATATTGGTGGGACATAGCAGGCTGGCCCGGAAATTGGTGATAACTGAAAAACTGGAAAAGGTTTACCAGATATTAAATCCAATAAGAGACATGGTGTTTGCACTGGATAACGAGATACTCGGAAATCATGCAACTTTTCTCTGTATGAAGCAAGACGGTTCGGGGAACAGATTAGATAATGCGGGCTACCAAATAGTTGCGAATAATTATTATTATTGTTATATGAGTTGCTGCTGCTTTCTTAGCAAACCAGACGAAGCTGATAAGCTATTTGATCATTTTGCTCCATACAGGCTCCAGAACGTACTGGATGGGATTTATGCAACAGTAGCCATTTATGTCCGTTTCAAATGGTCATCAAGTGTTGCCGATGAACACCGCGTGTGGGCCTCCGCTTATTTGCTTAAAAAATTCAAGGATGATGGTGTCAAAGATTCACTGACGATGCCTATCAATATGCTGCTTCAATCTTTAAATGATCCCGCTTTGGTGGATACAACGGTTCCTGACCGGGCCAATGAACTTTACCTGATCTACCGGGACATTGATTTTTTTCGTTTAGGCAATAAAGACAATTTGTTTATCACGGAAAAGGCAGAGTCCGATATGTTTGCGCAGGTGATGCGTTGCATGACTTACCATACCAATATTCCTGGATTGCTTGAATCAATGCAATACCTTGGCCATTCTGTTGTAGATCGTATCATTGGCATGAATGACCCGGACCTATTGAATAAAATAATTTTCATGTGCGAACAATACAAAAAAGGATCAGGCAAGCGTGTTAAGGAACCGTATTTCTGGCAGAACATGGCTAAATTTTATATGAAGGCAGGCAACACCGATGCTGCAAATAAAGCAATAGAAAAAGCCAAGAAAGATAAATATTAGTGCTAAACCCACTATTACCCCCTAGAAAATACCGTCTTGGTATCTCCGGCCTACCAGCGGGCCTACCCCTGGCATGAAAAAACCCAGAATTTGAGCGGGGCTTAACTCCTGGGCTTTTAGTTTGTGGTGTGGGGCGACATGAAATTATTTTATCAGGTTTAATTGTTTGTATTAAAAATTATTAAGGAGCAAGATTTTTATTTAAGGGAAATTTTTCCAACTTAACGGTTAGGGTAAAGCGCAATAAATCTGTCGAGCCTACCAGTAGGTCG
>JANXWM010000275.1 GCA_025351145.1 Chitinophagaceae bacterium | reverse complement strand
GGCTTAAGTATCATTATTCAGCATCGTTGCGTCGCACTCTTGTACGCCATATCATTGCGGAACAATGCGAAGATTAAAGCGAAGTAAACTGCCTTTGTAACAATATAATGTTTGAAAATAATAAGGGAGCTTGCACAGCAGCCAAAAGATCAGTCATATTCTGCAGTACAAGAGTGCGACGCAAGGATGCTGCACAAAGAATAAAAGACCGGTACAAAAAGGCTTAAATGAAGAATAGAAATGAGTGAATTATTTTAGTGGATATTCATAAAGCATAAATATATAAAAACATACATCAGGCGGCGCAAACGAAGTATGGTCCTAAACGCAAGATTGTTTACAGACTGATAATTGATACTCAGTTTTTCGGCAATCTGTTCGTAACTGAGGCCTTCGTTAAAATGCAGTTGCAGCAACTGTTTCTGCCGGTTGCTAAGGTTTGATAAAGCATGTTTTAACCTGTACTTTTTTTCTGTATCAGCATCGTTTGAAATAAGAATGTTTTCTATACTTTCCTCGGGTGAAATGTAGCAATCTTCAAGCTCGTAATGCTGTACAGAATTTTCTTTTTTCAACTTTTTTATAAGGATGCTTTGCAGCACTTTTACAAGATAACTTTGGGAATACTGAACATAGTTAATTCCGTGCCTGTAATTCCATAACTCTATAAAAACCTCCTGCACTGCATCTTTGGCAAGTTCACGGTTATCAGTTGTGCGCAATGCGGAAAAAAATAATTTATCAACATATTTATCGTACAAAAAACCCAATGCCTGTGGGTCGTCTTTTTTAAGGCGGTTCCAGTAAACAGCATCTGTATTTTGTAAGTTCTCAAGCATGTTATGGTAAATATATAAAAGCTAATGAAGCAACCTGTTCCAGAAAATTTCTTCATCGAAATATAATCTGCAAACAGCACTAAAGCAATTTAAAGTAATGGCATTATTGAAGATAAAATAATTTTCAATACCAACGGGCAGGTTATTGCTCAATCAAAAATATTAGCTGATATGGATTTAAAAAAATCTATTCAATTATAAGTTTAGGATCAACAACAACATACTTAATCGCTTCTCCGGGTTTGCCTGATTGATAAGAATACGTTATGTGCAGCAATCCATCTTTTGTTTGAATAAGCGATGGATACGAGAAACTTCCTTTACCGGGTTGTTCATTTTCGATAAAATATTTCCACTTCCAGCTCTTGCCTTCATCGTCTGACAAATAGAAGCTAAGCCTGTACCTGCCGTCTTCAATATCGTTGCCGAGAAAAGCCCATTTACCATCCTGCAAAACAAGTAATTCCACACTGGCAGTATTGGGGATATTTGTTTTTACAGCAGCAGACCAGCTTTCTCCATTATCTGCAGATTCACTTACCTGCACCCGCGGTGGTGCATCGCCATTATCACGCATATAAGCTGCAATATGACCATCTTTTTTAAGTGCCAGTGCAGGTTGTACATTGCCCCTGCCAACAATAGGCAGACTGGAATGCCAGGTTATTCCATTATCATCAGAGATGGCCAGCATAGAAAAATTAAACCCATCAGAATAAAGCGGAAGTAATATTTTGCTATTGTCTAAAATCAACGGTTTTATGCGTGTCATCCAGCCAATGCTGCGTTTTCTTATATCCTTGCTTGCTTCAATAATCATATCATCATACGAAGGTGCATATGCCGACCAGCCTGCATTATTTTCGGGTAACTCATTAAATTTTTCGGCAACTTCAACAGCAAAGCTGTCATTGGGTTTTAGCAGAATATTATCCTGCCAGTTCCATACCGGTGCTCCGGCTTTTAAATAATCAGTTGATGTTTTAAACCTCAGTATAGAATACTCCCATTTATTGGCTTCCACTGCAATCCAAACAAGAAATAATTTGCCTGTACCGTTTAAAAAAAGCACGGGGTTGCAATCGGGTATATTGTAAGTATCGGCCAATAAAAATGGTACACTCCATTGCTTTGCACCTTTCTGTAAACGGGCACCCATAATTTTTACATCGTCGGCAGTACGTTCACCGCTGCCCATAAACCAGGCGCACAAAAAATCACCATTGGGCAGG
>JANXWM010000259.1 GCA_025351145.1 Chitinophagaceae bacterium | reverse complement strand
TGCTTAATTCTTGTTGGCGATGTTTGAAACTGTATATCGGCCAGTTGATTTAGAGGAATTAAAACACCACTATAAGAAGCGATGTATATTTTTTTAAATACATCAATGGTTTGCTTGCCATCTCTTGGCAAAGTGATGTTGATGTTATAATCTTTATCGTCGCCGTCTTTCCTGAAGGTACCAATGTTTAACCCTGTTACAGCCATGCGGATGGTTTTATCTATTTCGCTTGTTGCCACACCAAGCATGCCGGCTTTTTGTTTGTTTACTTTTACTTTAATATCTGTTTTTAAAGTAGTAAGGTCGTTGTTCACATACATGGTTCCTTCAGTCTGCTTAAGTAGGGCTTCTACTTTGAAAGATAAAGATCGCAAAGTATCCAAATCCTCGCTGAATAAACGGATAGCAATGGGAGCTTCCACGGGTGGGCCCTGTTCAAAATCCTTTACTTCAATTTTTGCATTGGGATAACCTTTAAACTTTAACCTGAGAGTGTCTATCAATTTTCTTTTTTCAGCAGGTGGAGTTGTATTCAACTGAACAAATAATTGCGCCTTATTGTCTGAATTGCCCACCGGAATTACATTGTAGTAAATGCGTGGATTACCGTGACCTACATTGGTTGCATAGTTTTTAAGATCCGGAATGTTTTTAATATTCGCTTCTACATACTTTGAAACAGAATCGGTTGTTCCAAGACTGGTGCCCAATGGTGTTTCAATATTGATCATGAACATTGGCTTCTCCGATGCAGGAAACACACTGAACCCAACGACCGGAACCAATGCAATAGAGCCTCCAAAAATGATCAATGCTACCAGCAGTGTTTTGTAAGGATTTGCCAATGCCGTATGTAGTAATTTTCTGTACGACCCACTGATCAATTTCTTTAAACCACGCATAAAAATATTTCCTTCTGCACTTGCGTGGTTGCTTAAAATCCTGCTGGATAAAAACGGAATTATGGTAAGCGATACAAACAAAGATGCAAGTACTGTAGTTACAACCGCAGCGGGTAAACTACGGATAAAATCCCCTGCACCTTCCGGTAAAAAAAGCAACGGTAAAAAGGCAAAGATGAGTGTTGCAGTGCAACCTAAAACAGCTAAACCAATTTGCTTTGTAGCAGCCATGGCTGCATCGCGTTTGCTATAGCCCATGCGCATGTAGCGTTCAATATTTTCCACAACCACAATACTGTCGTCAACCAGTAAGCCGAGGGCAACCACCATACCTACAATACTTAACTGGTTAATGGTAAAGCCAAACATATCCAGCATGAACAAACCAATGGCCAGCGACAAAGGAATAGAGATCATCACAACAATACTTGCCCTAAAACCCAATGGCAGCAGAGTTAACAAAACAAGAAATATGGCAATTGCAAAGTCAACAGAAAATCCATCTAATCGCTGGTGTACACTTGCTGCGTTATCAAAACTCTGCGTATATTTTATACTTTTAGGCAGGTCTTTTTGAAACTGGTCAAGTACAGGCTGCATTTGTTTTTCTACATCGAAAATATTGGTGCCGGTTTTTCTGCTGGCTGTTACAAATACGCTGCGCTCACCATTTAACCTGGCGATATAATTTTCTTCTTCATAGTCAAAACTTACATCGGCAATATCTTTTACATACACAGTTTTACCATCAATGCTGGCAACAATTGTATTCTTGATTTCGTCAATACTTTTATAGTCACCGCTTGTTTTAATGTTGTACTTTTTTGTACCCATATCAATGCTGCCGCCGGGTATATTTACATTCTCACTTTGAATAGAACCTATTACACGGTTAAGTGCAATTTTATTCTGACTCATCTTTTCGAGGTTCAATGAAATGCGAACCTGCTGCTGCGGAAACGCCCAGTTATCAACGTTCTTGAGCGATTTTATTTTTTCCAAACGCTCCTTTAATTTCTTGCTCCAGTCTTCGAGGTCTTTGTAAGGTGCTGTTTCGCTGGTTAATGCAATCTGCGAAATATTAACATCAGTTGGGCTAAATTTAAGGATGTTGATATCCATAATATCCTTTGGCAAATCAGGTCTTATGGCATCCATTTCGCGAACAACATCCTGGTATTTTTTATCGGGGTCGCTTTCGTATTTAAACTGAACATCAATAATAGCAAGACCATCATCCATTACCGAAACAATCTTCTTAATATCATCGAGTTCGTTTATTTTTTTCTCCATTTTATCCACCACAAGTTGCTCCATATCTTTCGGGCTCGTGCCGGGGTATATCACCACAATATTGTATTCCGGGGCAGAGAAATCGGGGTCTTCTCCACGGGGCATATTGAGCAAAGAGTTTACGCCAATGGCAATCAGCATCACAAATACGATCAATGTGAACTGGTAATTTTTTACTGCGAAGTCAGTTATTTTCATAACAATTATTTGTATAGTTATTTTTATTGAGTGAGCAGTAGATCGTCATGCAACATCGTTGTGTCACTCACTTGTAC
>JANXWM010000243.1 GCA_025351145.1 Chitinophagaceae bacterium | reverse complement strand
CAGACCCACCTGCTGTATCGTTCACTACCCTGTTCTTGCGAACAACGCAGCATACAACCGGTTTGATGGTGAGGGTTGCTCTGCTTCTCCCATCGAGAGACCTGCTCTCATCACAATGGCAGCTTCCCTGGACACACACAGGGGTATTGCCAATAGTGGGGCTAGACATTGGAGCAATCAACAGTAGTAATTCTGCTGTGCTGCGGTTCGGGGCTTGACGAATAAAGCCCAGCTTTGGTTCTTAATATTTAACTTTATCAAAAAGCCAGGCAGCAGTTCCGGGGGGGCGAATATAAAATTCCCCACCATCGGCAATACCTGCCCGTTGGCTGCAAGGCTAATGCAACGTTCCTGGACTTTGAAATGTCCTCATATAAAGACAGACATGCGCTACATCAATTTAATACTAATTTTTTCTGCATTTTTTATCGGTTGCAGCAAGGACAGCAATCAGATTCAGAATCAAAATGAAAATACAAACGCAATAGAATACTTTCCAAATACTGTTGGCGACTACTGGAAATATAAATATGTTGACAGTTTGAATAATACAAGTTCTTATGTTGATGTTAATATCGTTGACAACAAAATTCTTCCAAATGGACAAACAGCAAAAATTTGGTTATTTGCATTTCCAGACCATATTGACACAAATTATGTTTATCAAATTAGCGATACCGTTAGATTTCTAAATGTCTATTTTGATATTATTAATACTTATGTAATTCCGTTAATAAAAAATAATAAGTGGAAAAATTCTTTTTTGTTTGACAGTATTGAAGTAACAGACCAACAAACATTCATTTTAAATAAAAAGAATTTTGACAGTTCATTTTTACTTAATGAGCATGGATATAGCTTTAATTATTGGATAATAAGAACTGAATGGTTTTATCCAAATGTTGGTATGCTAACTAAAAATAGAAAAGAATATAATCTCGGTTGGGTAGATGACTCCTTTTGGGAACTTGTAGAATATAAACTCAAATAAGCCCAGCAGCCAACAAAAGTATTTGCAAAAGCAGGGCTGGACATTGTAACATCGCCTATGTTTGTCTCGTCCTGAAATAAATTGCTTGCCCATTAACCAAAATACTTACAAAAAAAACGGCCATTTCGCTACAGCCACCAACCATCCCCTTCGATCTACGCACCGGTAAAAGCTCCGTATATAATCCAACCGTAAAAGAGTGCGACGCAAGTAAAACTTCATAGTAATTCCTCTGCCCGGTTCAAACTGAATATTGATTTATTTACCGACTATTAAGCCCTGTTAACCGATGCCCATAATAAGTCTGCCTACTTTCGATTGTATGTTGGTATATTTCCATACATCTTTGAACAATCAACATCAATCAAAACAATTTTCATGGATCATTCTCAAGGCGATTATGTTTTACAGGTGGAAGGGCTTAATGTTTATTACGGCAGTTTGCAGGCTGTAAGCAATGTTTCTTTTAATGTAAAGCCCGGTGAAATTTTTGGTTTGCTGGGGCCAAACGGTGCAGGCAAAACCAGCACACTCAGTGCAGTGGAAGGATTGCTTAAACCACGCTCAGGTTCTGTAACCGTGGCGGGTTATAATACGCAGGAAAAGCCAAGGCATGCAAGGGCTGCAATTGGCGTGCAGCTTCAGTTTACCAGCTTTCAGCCAGAGCTTACGGTGAGCGAAATTATAGAATTATATGCAGGCATTTATGGAGTAAGCATTACCAAAGAAAAAGTGCAGAACATTCTGCGGTCAATCAAACTGGAAGATGCTGCCGGTAAAAAATTCGGACAGCTTTCCGGTGGTCAGCAACAGCGTGTTTCATTGGTTATTGCCACGCTGCATAACCCAAGTCTTATATTGCTCGACGAGCCAACATCCGGCCTTGACCCGCAAAGCCGCAGGCAGCTTTGGGAGCGCATGGAAGCCATGCGTACCAATGGCCACGCCGTTATTCTTACCACACATTCTATGGAAGAAGCAGAAGCAGTTTGCGACCGTATCGCCATCATTGATCATGGCAAACTGATAGCGATTGATACACCACAGGCATTGATAGACACTCACAGAAACGACCCTGAAGTGGTAAGCGTTTCAAGGCGCGGAAAAATTACTTTGGAAGATGTTTTTATCGGCCTTACCGGCACAGCGATACGTTCATAAAATAAAATTAAAAACATGGAAATTAATATACCCAAAACATCTGCGGTATTCGCAGCCCTGCTTCGTGCAGATCTTAAAACACAGTGGCGCAACAGGCGTTCTTTTATACTGGTGCTGCTTGTGCCGGTGATCATTCTTATTTCATGGAAGGGCGTAATAGACAAGCTGGGTGCGGCTTTCGCGCTGTCGTCCTGTATTACCATCGGTCTTGTGGCTATTGGTTTAATGGGTTATTCAAACAGTATTGCACGTGACCGCGACAAAGGCGTATTTCAAAGACTGAGGGTTGCGCCGGTGGCTTCATGGTCAATCATGGCGAGCAGGCTTACCGTGCAATTGATGATGATCGTGTTAATGACTACCGTTGTTTTTGTGGCGGGCTATAATATTGATCAAATAACACTTCCGGCCTATGCTTATAGCATTACATTTTTTACTGCGCTTATTGGTGGTGCCGTATATCTTGGTCTTGGGCAGGTGATTGTGGGGCTTATTCAAAACCCTGAAACCGTAAACTCAACCAGCAGGCTGGTGTATTTTGTGTTTATTATGGTGGGTATGTTTGGCGAGTTTGGTATACTTGGCGAGCAGTTAAAACAGATCGTAATATGGTCGCCTTATGGTACGGTAAAACATGTGATCTCCGCAGGTATGCAGCCCGAAACATGGAACACCGAAACAACTATGCAACTGCTTGCTACCATTGGTTATGCGGTTGTATTCTCTGTAATAGGTATTAAGAAATTTAAGTGGAGTACTAAGTCGTAAACCTGATTCTTTTTTGAGCCGGGCAGAAGTATTTCATAGCATCGGCTCTTGCGTCGCACTCTTGTACGGTTGGATTGGAGATTGAGCTTTACCGAAGCAAAGATTGAAGCGAAAGCCGTTGACGGGAACGCCAACTGCAACGAAAGTCTCGCAGACTAATGTAGGTAAGAACAATTGGTAACAACACGACAAACGGTTTAATTTCATTGGCGGTTTACAAACCATACATTAAGTAAATGATTAAGAAATATTCAGTTTTAACAGGAGTAGCGATTTCTTTGATTTTAATGATAATAGCAACTTCAATTTACCCAGGCGGCTCTATGTTCGATAAAAATTCTGTTGGCTTCGACTGGACAAAAAATTTTATAAGCAACCTGTTTGGAACAAAAGCGTTAAATGGCGCTGAAAACCCTTCCAGAATTTGGGCATACTTAGGAATGATTCTTCTTCCATTTAGTTATGCAATATTTTTCGTTAACATGTCAAAAAAAATACCCGACAGAAATGCAGGATATATTTTAAAATATGGAGGTGCTGCTAATATTCTATGTATGTTTTTAATCGTAACACCTTTGCATGACTTAATGTTAAACATATCAATCACTTTGTTTTGGACATGCATAGTAGTTGTCACGGTTTTTATCCTAAAGACAAGACTTCATTTATTTAAATTCCTTTGTGTAATTTGTCTTTTGATTTTTTATTACAGTTTATACTTGTGGGGCACAAGCGATTGGGATTTATTACCAATAATGCAGAAGGTAAATTTTATCAATTCAACATTATTAATTTTAGGGGTTGAGTATTTTACCAAACAGGAAGATTTTGCCCATATTAAACCAGGAAGGCAAAAAGAATAAACAAATTAAAGTGGAGTACCGAGTCGTAAACCTGATTCTTTTTTGAGCCGGGCAGAAGTATCTCATAGCATCGCCTCTTACGTCGCACTCTTGTACGGTTGGAT
>JANXWM010000241.1 GCA_025351145.1 Chitinophagaceae bacterium | reverse complement strand
CAGACCCACCTGCTGTATCGTTCACTACCCTGTTCTTGCGAACAACGCAGCATACAACCGGTTTGATGGTGAGGGTTGCTCTGCTTCTCCCATCGAGAGACCTGCTCTCATCACAATGGCAGCTTCCCTGGACACACACATTGGGTTTTATGCAAGTTGGGCTCGACATTGTAACATCAGCTAATTGCAAATCCCAGCTTCAGTTCCAGCAGACGAATTACTATCAGCTTTTGTACATAACTTCAACAATACATTTTCAATCAGCAGCGGTTATCGGCAGACGGAATACTAATTCCCAACCTGCATAAAGCCCTGCTCGTTGTGCAATTAAATTAACTATCTAAAAAAATAGCAGCCAATGAATTTAGAAATCATTGATAAAAATTTCGAGTTGAATATTTACGGGTTTTCCGGCATAGCAGTAAATAAAGATTATGCCGGAACTGCATTTAAATTAATGGACAGAATGTGGCAGACAGTTAAATTAAACAACCTGAAAAATAAAGGCCTTAATATTTGGGTTTACGAACAAAATGAAAGAGTCTTTGCAGGTGTAGAACTTAACGATATTCCTATTCAGGATACAGGACTTGAACAAAAAAGTATTACCCTGATAAAATATGCCCGTTACAAACACGTTGGCCCATATAATCTAATAAAGCAGGCAGGGCAAAACATAACAGATGAATTAAAAAGCAAAGGCTTTGAGACCATCTTGCCATATATTGAAATCTATGGACACTGGACAAACGACGAGACTAAACTGGAGACCGAACTACTGATGTGCTTAAAATAGCATTATCGTCAAGTCGCATTTAAAAAAATAGTTTTAAAATCCAAAAAACTGCACACACAAGCGTATTGCCAATGTTGGTGCCTGCCAACAACGATCCGCTTCAATCTTCGCTGCGGTAAAAGCCCATATATAATTCAACCGTACAAGAGTGCGACGCAAGGAACGATGCGTAAAGAATCAAAAGTCGGGTTACTAAAAAGGCTTATAAATCTTTTTATGCCCTTCAAAAATAATTATGATTTACTTGCGTAAAGTATTACCACATCTTGTAAATTAGCATGCAACGATTTTTAAAAAATGCTTTATGAAAAAAACATTGCTTCTTTTCTGTTGTTCATGGTTCATGGTTTATGGTTCATTTGCCCAGGACCCCTGGCTGGTAAAAGCTGATAAGATTGATCCATCAAATTATTACGGTATTACGGTTGCCAATGGCATAATTGGTATTGTATCTTCTCCCGAACCGTTTAAAGTAAAAGATGTAGTGCTTGCAGGTGCTTACGACCAATATGGGCGTGGCCGCGTAAGCAATTTCCTGCGCAGTTTTAACCTGCTTAATATGTCGCTCGATATTGATGGCAAAGGCATGGATGCAAAATCTGTTTCCGGTTTTCAGCAGCAGCTCGATATGCACCATGCATCGTTTACAACAATGTTTGATTATACAGATAAAGCTTCTGTAAAATATACTTATTACTCGTTGCGTCAACTGCCTTTTACTGTGCTGATGGATGTTGAAATAACCGCGAAAAAAGACATTACTATAACCGGCGCAAGTGTAATGGAAGCGCCTGATGCACTGCGTGATGTGCAGAATTATTACAACGAAATTGACAGGCCGCATGTGGTAATAAGTTTACTTACCTCTTCTGCAAAAAGCCCCACAGGTAAACTGCTCATGTGTGCATCGAATACTTTTTTGTTTAGTGAACCGCATGGGCAGGAGCCAAGAGTAATACATGAAATGTGGGACAATAACCGGCACCTGATGAAGTTTACCCGCTCCATAAAAGCAGGCGAAACTTACCGCTTCTCTATTGCAGGTTCGTCCATTACATCGGCACAGCACGAAGACCCTTTGAACGAAGCAGAACGCATGACCATCTTTGCAAAATTAGAAGGCCGCGAAAGGCTGATAAATTTCCATAACAAAGCGTGGGATTCTTTATGGAAAAGTGATATTATTATTGAAGGCGATGCGCAGGTGCAACAGGATATACACAGCATGATGTACCATCTTTATTCTTTTTCAAGAGAAGGTACAGCTTATTCTTTATCGCCAATGGGCCTAAGTGGTTTGGGTTATAATGGACATGTGTTTTGGGATACTGATCTGTGGATGTTCCCTGCCCTATTGGTGCTGCATCCTGAAATCGCTAAAAGCCTTGTAGAGT
>JANXWM010000233.1 GCA_025351145.1 Chitinophagaceae bacterium | reverse complement strand
CTTTCATATTTGTTTTATAGGGGGTTAAACTTTTTTTTTGACCCAGCATTTTCTCTCTTTTCAACACCTCTTGCGTCGCACTCTTGTAGGTTCGGTAATTCTATTCCGCAAAAGGCTGCACAACTAAACAGCGGCTGCAGTATTATTACTTTCGGGTACTTTATTAATGGGTAACAAGATAATAAATTCTGCAAATTCGCCTTCTTTGGTTTCCACTTTTAGCTCCCCTCCATGGCCCTTGGTAATAATATCGAAACTCAAAGATAAGCCAAGCCCGGTACCTTGCCCGGATGGTTTGGTTGTAAAAAAAGGCTGGTAAATTTTTTCAAGCACTTTTTGCGGAATGCCCAGGCCATTATCCTTTATTCTAATCTCCACTTTATTATCCAGTTTTTTGGTGCTGACGTAAACAGCTGGCTCATATCCCGATTGCTGTAACTTCTTTTTTTCTGTAACGGAATAAAAGGCATTAGTAATAATGTTGAGTATTACCCGGCCAACATCCTGCGATACGATATTTATTTTTTCGAGTGACGGATCAAAATCTGTATGCATGGTTGCATTAAACGATTTGTCTTTAGCCCTGAGGCCATGATAACTCAAACGGAGGTATTCATCAGCAAGGGCATTGATATCGGTTAACTCTTTTTGTGTGGTACGGCTGCGGCTATGGAGCAGCATGCCTTTTACAATAGCATCGGCACGTTTACCGTGGTGGGTAATTTTTTCAAGGTTTTGCTTAATGTCTATTGCCAGCAGTTTTACTTCATCTTTGTTGCCATTATCTATAGCTTCGTTCAGTTCATCAAGCATTTCGGCACTTACCTCAGAAAAGTTATTGACGAAGTTTAACGGGTTTTGAATTTCGTGGGCAATGCCTGCAGTAAGCTCTCCAAGGGAAGCCATTTTTTCTGACTGGATAAGTTGCGTTTGTGTTGCTTTGAGATCGGTTAATGCATGTTCCAGTTCTTCTTTTTGTGTTGTAAGTTCAGCAGTTCTTTCGGCCACCAAATGCTCCAGTTCAACTTTTCTAATTGCAATGGCGCGGTTTAATTCTTCTTCCTGTAACCTCTTAAGCCTTTCTTTTTCCTCAGCCTTTCTTTGCCTCATGCCTACAAACCAAGAGCCAAGCAACCATACAGTAGCAAAAGGGACAGCTTTGTCAAAATAATTTTGCCAGTCATTGTAAAAGGATATGCTAACAGCCTGAACAAAATCTTTTAAAAATGCTGCAATAATATAAGGAAGCAGCATAGCTACATAAGAACGGAAAACTTTAAACTCTTCTTTTTTAATAATTAAGTAAAGGATTGCCCAAAGCATGGCATGGCCAAACCATTGTACTACTAATGTTGATTTGGGTACAATAAACTGGAGTGCGATCATAATGGAACAAAAAATATTTGTTCCCACGATGATCTTATCCCATTCGGGGTTCTTTACTTTGGTTTGTAAAGTTTTTCGAAAGGTGTTGGCTACAATGAGAACTAATACATATTCTAAGGTCATAATTCCTAAGTATAAAAGTCCGGTTTAAAATTAATACCGGTTTGCTGTTTCATCTTCGCTTAAATGTTCAACAGGGTTACTGCCGTACAAGAGTGCGACGCAAGAATGTTTAATAGTATTACCGGAGCCTGTAACATAATTATTCTTCTGTATTTAAAAGCGAAAAATATGTTTACCGGTTTTAAGTAATTAAAGAGGTAAGGTAATAATAAATTCTGCATACTCACCTTCTTTGGTTTCTACTTTAATTGTGCCGCTGTGTGCTTTTATAATATCGTAACTGAGCGATAAGCCTAAACCTGTTCCCTGACCCGTTGGCTTTGTGGTAAAGAATGGCTGATAAATTTTCTCCAGCACTTTTTGGGGGATGCCCAGGCCATTATCTTTTATATGTATTTCAGCTTTGCCGCCGTTCTTTTTTGTAGTAACAGAAACTGTTGGTTCGAAACCTTCGGGGTACATTTTCTTTTTCTCTGTAACAGAGTAAAATGCATTGGTTATGATGTTGAGAATTACTCTTCCAATATCCTGCTGAATGATATTGAGTTTGCCGATGCTTTCATCAAAATCTGTTTGCAGTGTTGCATTGAATGTTTTGTCTTTACCCCTGAGGCCGTGATAGGAAAGGCGGAGGTACTCATCTGTAAGTGAATTGATATCGGTTGGTTCTTTTTGTCCGCTGTTGCTGCGGCTGTGCAGCAGCATGGCTTTTACAATAGCATCGGCACGTTTGCCGTGATGGATTATTTTTTCGAGGTTTAGTTTTATATCTGACGTAATGAGTTTTACTTCTTCGTTATCGCCTTTGGTAATAGCTTCGTGCAGCTCATCAAGCATTTCTGCACTTACTTCCGAAAAATTATTTACAAAGTTGAGTGGGTTTTGAATTTCATGGGCTATACCCGCTGTAAGTTCTCCGAGCGAAGCCATTTTTTCTGATTGAACAAGCTGCGCCTGTGCGGATTTAAGTTCTTCAAAAGATTTTTCTAAAGCCGTTCGCTGAAGGTTGATCTCATTTTTTTGCTGATGCAGCAGATGATTAGCTTTTTCTTTGTGCCGGTTGTTCCTGAAAAGGATTGCGGCAATAAGAAGAAGTATACCTAAACCCGCAATAAGTATATAGATTTTTACCTGGCTTTTAAATTGCTCCTGCGCCTCAAGTATTTTTTGTTCATTCATTTGCTGAGAGAAAGAGATATTCTGGAACTCCATTATTTTTTCCTGGCTAAATAATGAATCTCTTGCACTAAGGGTTATTTCCTGGTAGTAAAAAGCACTGTCAACATTATTGTTCTTTTTATAGTAACTGGTTAAAAAAACAGAAGCGTCAAATATTTGTCTTGTAAAACCTGCTCTCTGCGCAATTGCCAGGGATTCTTTTGCGTAATAAAGACTTAAATCAACATGATTTGTTTTTTCAAAAATTTTTGCAATACCTAAATTTGATTCGCTTATGAAAAGTGCCAGCCCTAAAGAGTCAAGCAACGGGATACTTTGCCGGTAATAACTTAAGGCCTTTGTATAATCTTCTTTTTTAGTATAGATATTTCCAAGTGTGCTGTATAGCCTGCCGGTTATTCTTGGAACTTTTTGTTCCATGGTTAAATTATAACTCTTTTGAGTAAAGAGTTTTGCAGAATCGAGCAGGTTTATTTTTTCATAAGCACTTCCTATATTTAAAAAAGCCCTGGCGGTAACATTATAATAATTATTTTGTTCAGCAATATCCCGGGCTTTAAAAGAATAGCCAAGCGATTGTTCATAGTCTCCCTGGTAACCATAAACTTCTCCTATCAGCAAAAAATTTGAAGCTATCCATATATCCCTTTTTAATGATTGGTTTATTTTAAGTGACTGAAGAAACAATTCCAGCGATTTTGGGTAATCACCTTTAAATTGGTAAGCTTTCCCCATGGTAAACAAGGCATCGGCTTCGCCCGTTATAAACTTTATTTTTTTTGACAGGTTAAAGGATTGCTGTGCCAGAATAAGCGCAGAATCGGGCTTAAGCCAAACATAATTTTCGCCAAGCGATTGTAAATATTCCGCTTTAACTGAATCAACTTTTACAGTATCAAGCCTGCTTAAATAATACTCTTTAGATTCCAATCCTACTGTATCACTATTCCTAACCTGGCCATACAAAATGACTGTATAGAATATGCAGAAAAATAACGAAAAAACCACTTTCATACCTGCTGGGTTTTGTATAGTTTACAGGAAATGTAAATTATAATTGGCACGGATAAAAATAAAACAATAAAACAGTAACAATGAATCATCTTTTCTTTTTGCCGAATTATTTTAATACAACTATTGTAAAATCCAAATTAATATTTAATTTACAGAATCATTTTAATCTGCCCTGCGAAAATGATAAAACTTTTTTATTATTAAAAGGGAATTGAAAACTTTTCAATTAAATAAAAGTTTCTTGTTGCTCATCCTTTAAAAACATCCGGCAAAATATAACAAGTGTTTTTTGCACTACAATGTAAATGTGCGTTTATCTTATAAAATTTGTATAATGTAAAACAATCTTAAACTTATCTTTTTTTATAAAAAAAACACAATAATAACTAACAATAGTCTCAACAATTTACTTATTTGAGTCTCAAAAAAGATTAATTAATTACTTCAATAATTCTTCATAATTAAAAACAAAATGCAATGAAAAGTTTTAAAATCAAAGATTTGATGGTTGCAATTCAACCCCCGGAAACTCTTTTGGCAGAATATGATGAACTTGGTTTTAATCATGAATATATGATTACATGCCAGGCGCCTTCAGGCCGCCCATGCGACCCTCCATCTGAAGAGCCCTGCGACGATCCCTCTGAGGATTTGGGTGGGGGAGATGAAGAACCATTTCAAGACAGCAGCCTTATTACAGACCGTAATGGATTAGAAGATTTAAAAAATGCTATTGCCCGTATGCAGCAGGAAAAACAAGCGGCTGCTGTATTCGCATAATAAACAACTTTCGTTCAAAACAGAGATTATTTTACATAGTAAGAGCAGCATTAGATATTATTTTTTTTGAACCGGGCAATTGAACATTTTTCAGCTTTACTTGCGTCGCACTCTTGTACTGACGGATTATAAAGCAGCAATAACAAGTATGTTTATTTCCGGGTTTTAAAAAGTAACTATAAATATGCTGCTCTTATTTATGCGTAACAATCCTACACTATGAAAAACGATCTCCTGCTACATAAAAAATTCCGGGTAAGCCGCTT
>JANXWM010000521.1 GCA_025351145.1 Chitinophagaceae bacterium | reverse complement strand
CGCCGGAGAGAAAAGCAGGTGGCATACAATACAAAATATGGTATTACCCCAACCACGATAAAGAAATCGATAGACCAGATTATGCGGCAAACATCGGTGCTGGATATAAAGGGTTACGACCCCAAAAATCCTTATGCCATTGCCGCGGATCAGGATATTATTACCATTGCGGCTGAAAATGAAGAGGTTTATAAAACCATTCCGCAAATGGAGAAGGCAATTAATCAAACAAAAAAGCAAATGGAAAAAGCTGCACGTGATTTGGATTTTATTGAAGCTGCAAGGTTAAGGGATGAAATGTTCCGTATGAAGAAAGAACTGGAAACAATGAAATAATTACTGGAATAGTTTAAGATAATGTACCGGGCAAAAGAAATTCTATTGATCGTTCCTTGCGTCGCACTCTTGTACTGCAGGAAGAAAGGCAACAAGGCGAAGCGGCAAAGAGTTTTTTATTGTTCATTGTTCAATAAAGTTCTGAACGTACAATAGTGCGACGCAAGAGGCGATGCCATGCATTACTTCAGTTCGGTCAAAAAAAAGTATGAATTACACAACAAGTTTAATATAGCCTGCTGAGGCAATACATACTTTAAAATGCCTGATAAAAAATAACTGTATTTTTAAAAATATTTCAGTCCGTTTTTCTGTTATTATATTTGAATTTTTACTGTATGAGAAATGTTACTCTATATATAGTTTTTTTGTTGGTTATTTTATCGGTCTCTATAAAAGGCTTTGCGCAGCCAGGCACCACGGTGGACCTTAAGAAGCCTGAAAAATATGAAAACCGGACGCTAACATCAGAAAAATCAGGTGATAAAAAATTTACTTACCCAAGGCGGCTTTTGCAAAATGGTTTTACCCATTACAACTATTACTTCAACGCCAATAATATACTAAAAGATATTGTAGAAGAAGCTAAAAAAACCTTTATTGACGATTACAGCAAACTACTCCCCTTTTATAATTACAGCTTAGATGTAACAGCCAACAGCAGCGATATTGATTCGGTGATTTATAAATGCAATGCCGGTATTTTGCTCCACGACCTGCGCAGCGACTGGGTTGATAACATGTACCTGTTAATGGGCGAAGCCTATTTCTACCGCAAAAATTTTGATTCTGCTGACCAGGTTTTCCGTTACATCAGCTATGCCTTTGCACCAAAAGAAGCTGGTGGATACGATATACCCGTAGGCAGTAATGCCGGCAATGCAGGAACTACATTTACGGTAGCAACAAAAGAAAATACCAGTTTACCCAAGAAGGTTTTTACTACCCCACCCAGCCGCAACGATGCACTGCTATGGCAGGCTAAAAATTATTTAGCGCTGGACCAGGTTGGTCAGGCAGCAGGTTTGCTGGAAATATTACGAAATGATCCGGTGTTTCCTGCCCGCCTTAAAAACGATTTAAATGAAACCCTTGCTTATATGTATTTTAAGCAACGTGCTTACGACAGTGCGGCAAGCCATTTAACCAAAGCCCTTGATGCAGCGGTAAGTAAACAGGATAAAGCAAGAATGGAATTTCTTGCCGCCCAATTGTACCAGGAAACCGGGAACAATGATGATGCGGTAAAATGGTACAACAAAAGTGCTGAACATACCACTGACCCTATTATGGAGGTTTATGCCAATCTCAATAGTATAAAGGCTTACCGCGATAGCTCTGGCAACATGCTGCAGCAAAAGCTGGATAACCTTTTTAAAATGGCCCGCCGCGATAAATATGCCGGCAACAGGGATATTATTTATTATGCCATTGCAGGTGTTGAACTGGAAAGAAAAGACACCGCCTCTGCTGAACAAATGGCCAAGAAAAGTATTTTTTACCAGACAGAAGAAAACCCTGAGCAGCGCAGCAAATCATTCCTGATGCTTGCCGATATTAATTTTGATCAGCAGCATTATGTGCAGTCAAAAAATTATTATGACAGTATTGATGTTAGCGCTTTTAATGAAGACAGTGTTAAAAACCGTATTAGCCAGCGGATGGTTGCATTAAGTATTATCGCCGAAAATTTAACAACCATACACAATGAAGACAGCCTTCAAACAGTTGCGTTATTACCAAAAGACCAGCGCGATGCTGCCATAAAAAAAATGGTACGCTACCTGCGTAAAAAACAAGGGCTCAAAGAAGAATCGGAAGAAATAAATATTAACCCGGCAGTGCAGCAGGAGGTACCAAAAGATATATTCAATACAAACGCAAAAGGTGCTGATTGGTATTTTAATAACCAGTCGTTAAAAGGCAGTGGCTTTAACCAATTTAAAACCAAATGGGGTAACCGCCCTAATACGGATAACTGGCGCAGACAGGCGGCAATTACTGCTCAGGTGGAAAAGGAACAGGATAAGCAGAACAGCGACCCGGATAATGCCGATGCTACAATTCAAGAAGGTGGCAAAAAACCAGATCCCGGCGCTAAACTCACAAATGAAGATGGTGAAATTACTTTTGATGCCCTGCTTGAAAACCTGCCATTAACAGATGAAAAACTAAAAGCATCAAACGATAAAATTTCTGATGCACTATTTCTCAACGCCCAGGCTTTTCAGGATAAACTGGAAGACTATCCTTCAGCCATTGCCTCTTATGAATTACTGATTAAAAAATATCCAGATAACAGTAATATGGAACAGGCATTGTTTGGCCTGTATTACTGCTACAATAAAATGGGCAGGGCCTTTTCTGCAGATTCAGTGCGCAATGCATTAAACAAGGGTTTCCCCGAAGGCAAAATGACCGAAAAAATTATTAAGCCAAAGGCAGCAACTGCAAAAGAAAAAACAAACGATCCGGCAACAATTGAATATAAAAATATTTACAACCTTTTTATAGAAGGCAAATTTGAAGAAGCTAAAAACGCCAAAATTATAGCTGACAGTTTGTATGGCGACAGTTACTGGACACCCCAGTTACTTTATATAGAATCCATTTTTTATGTGTCAAGAAAAGAGGATAGTACTGCAATTGAAAGCCTTACTAATCTGCAATCAATGTATCCGGAATCTCCGCTTGCCGCGAAAGCCACAACAATGATAGATGTGCTGCAGCGCCGTAGCCAGATAGAAGATTACCTTACCAAACTACAGATAACCCGCAACGATAAAGAAGAAGATGCGCAGGTGGTAGATCTTACGCCTGTAAAACCAACTATCCAAAAAGTAATTATAACACGTGATTCAGTTGTAAACAAATCGGTAACACAAATTGCTAAAGCCAAAGTTGATACAACCAGTTCCGGCCCTGCTGTAGTAAAGAGTTTTGAGTTCAATGCAAAAGAGCCACAGTTTGTTGCAATACAGCTCGATAAGGTTGACCCGGTTTATATAAGCGAAGCAAAAAATGCATTTAACCGTTATAACCAGATCAATTTCTATAACCAGAAAATTACAATTGCCGCATTAAAGTTAGACGACCGTTATAACCTTGTGCTTATTGGCCCTTTTGCAGATGCAGCTCTCGCTGTTGCTTATGTTGATAAAACAAAACCCGTTACCACAAGCCGCATTATGCCATGGCTTGCCGAGGAGAAATACAGATATGCGATCATCAGCCAGTCTAATCTCGACATACTCAACCAAACCAAAGATGTAGATGGCTATAAAAAACTTTTAGAGAAAGTGTTGCCGGGTAAGTTTTAAAACAACTCTTTACTGCATTTTATTATTGTACCGGCTTTTGTTATTTGGGCATCGCCGGTTGTGTCACTCACTTGTACGTTCCAAATATATATGAGCAATTCAATGCTGAATTTATAATTATTAATGATCCTGGCTTTATCTCAAGTGGTTAGGCTTTTACATTTTTACTGCTCCAAAATATAAATTAAACGATACTCTATAAACTATATGCAATACTATTTTTTGAGGCTAATACTTTTTTAATTTTTTGAAATCAATAAAACAGTATTTTGTGCAATCGTTTGCCCACAAGCTTGTCAACATATAACCGGTTGTATTTTTTGTTCATCATATAACTGAAAGTACAAGAGTGCGACGCAACGAAAGCTAAATAGTAGTTTTAGAGCCGGGCTCCAAATATATAAAATCTCAAATAACGACCAACTGCGTATGAACAAGAATCTCGCCTTAACGGATTACATTGTATTTATTGTGTATTTTATTATTGTTGCCGGTTATGGTTATTCCATTTACCGCAAGCGTAAAAAGAACGAACATGATGCCAAAGC
>JANXWM010000219.1 GCA_025351145.1 Chitinophagaceae bacterium | reverse complement strand
GATTTAGCAAATGCTTGTGAAGCTATTTGTGGAGTAATAAATGATTTTTTTCAAATAATAATAACAGAAAATAAAGAAGACTAAATTATGGACATAGAACAATTTGTAACGCCTTGGGCTAAAGAAAGTGCAAGGAGTTATGATTCTTGGCACTCTATGTGTTCTTATTTAGGTTCTTTTCCAGCACCATTAGCAAGTTACTTTATAAAGCATTTTAGCAACACAGGTGATGTAGTTTTAGACCCTTTTTCTGGACGAGGCACAACTTTATTAGAGGCAAGAATATTAAATAGAAAGTCTGTTGCAACGGATTTAAACCCAATTGCACTTGCTTTAAGCGAAGCAAAAAATACAAATTTTACAAAGGAGGAAATATTTGAGAGAATAGAACAATTAGAAAAAATTTATGACCCAGCTTTGTACCTTCCAGAAGCTTTGGCTCAACCTGATGAAATACATTTAATATTTCATCCGAGAACTTTGGCACAGCTTTGTTATTTAAAAAGAAAGTTTTTAAAATCAAAATTGCCAGTTGATAAATATTTAATTGGTTGTGTTTTAGGAGTAATGCACGGAGGAGAAAGAAAAGACGGTACTTCTGGCTACCTTTCGATAAGTATGCCAAACACTTTTAGTATGTCGCCTGATTATGTAAGAAGATTTGTGCAGACAAAACAACTAAATAGAGAGTTTAGGGATGTGTTTAAAATAATTAAAGATAAAACGGAAAGGCTTTTTGATAAACACACACCATTAAAGCAAACAGGTATAGTATTAAAGGCAGATGCAAAAACACTTTCGCAGAATGATGAACTAAAATCTTATTTAGGAAAAGTGAATTTAATAGTAACATCACCGCCCTATTTAGGTATTGTTAATTATGCTAAACAAAACTGGATACGTTCTTGGTTATTGAATAAAGATACTCTTGAAGTGTCAAATGAATTGGACGATGATTTGAATTTAAATGAGTGGGTTACATTTTCAACCAAAGTGATTAAAGAATTAAAAAAACTAATGAAAAAAGATGGAGTTGCTGTTTTTGTTATTGGCGATGTAGCTAAAACAAAAACAAGTGTAGTTCCATTAGCAAGAGAGTTTTGTTCGATGGTTAAAGAAGCACAGCTTTTTAAAAATGTATGGTGTATTAATGATGTAATTGATGTAGCTGATAAGACAACGAGAATTTGGGGAGAATCAAAAGGAAGTGCAACCGCAATAGACAGAATTGTAATTTTATCAGACATCAACCCATTTGAAAAATTCAAGACAGATGGCAGTTTTGAAACTCTAGATTATGATTTTGTTTTAGAAAGCACAAAATCGTTTATCTCATAGCAAATAATTACTTTCACACAATAAATAGTAATACAATGAACTCAATAATACAAACACTACACGAGAACCTGCCAACACTCAAAGCTAAATACCCTTTGGTTTCTTTAGGTGTTTTTGGTTCATACAGTCGTGGCGAAGAAACAGCAAATAGCGATTTAGACATAGTTTACGAAACCTTGCCAGATACTTTTTTAGACCTGCATAATTATTTGGGCTTGCAACGAGACCTTACTGCAATAACACACTTAAAAATTGATTTGGTAAATAAAAGAAAGATGAATGAAGTGATTTGGATAAGAGCAAAAAACGATGTGATATATGTATAACTATAAAAACATATTATATCTTGTTTCAGCCATTGCAGCAGCAGAAAAAGCAATGCACTATTCTCAAAAATTTACAACAGCTTTAGAATTTTTAGAAGCTGATGAACAAGTATATTTTAATGCCAGTATAACTTTGCTTATTGCAATTGGCGAAGAAGTAAAAAAAATCGACAGACAACTATTACAATCTGAGCCAAATATTGAATGGCAAAATATATCCGATATGAGAAACGTTTTAGCCCACGATTACAGAGGTGTTGACGAGGATATTGTATTTAACGTTGTTAAAATCGAACTGCCAAAACTTAAATTAATTTTGATTGAATTTCTAAAAGTATTTCCTAAAAACGAAGTCGCAGAGGTTTTAGAGACAAAACAATACAATCATCTTAAAGGAGTAATTTAACCCTTTACTTTTTTTGACAACTCAAACTAATTTAACCCAGATTACGCATTAGAAACAAAATAGGGTATAAGTAGATGATAATCAAGTTGCAATGTTATAAAATCTCTAATGCGTAGCGTTAGAGATTTTGAATACTAAATTTCTATGAAACCTTTTTCAGCATTGAGTTTCAAGCGAAAGTTAATTTCTTAAAATTACCTAATGCTTAATCTGGGTTTAAGGACAAAAGGTGTAACACTCTAATTGGCTGTACACAAGCAAGGCACATTTGCAAGGCACACAAGGCTAACACACCAATCCAACCTTGCAAAAGAGCCTTGCTTAGCCTACACACTGCAAACACTCTAAGGTGCGACGTTGCATATACTATATGCAGACCGAGGAGAAGCACTACACACAACATGGGGTTTGCCAAAATACGGGCGGACGGAAGTTATCTTCAGCTTTTTGTAATTCTATTGTGCTTCATATCGGGCTGGACATTTACTATTTAGCTTTTGTTTGTTA
>JANXWM010000519.1 GCA_025351145.1 Chitinophagaceae bacterium | reverse complement strand
TGTAGTTACTTTTTAAAACTGCGTGATATTAAGATTGGATTTGTAATTCCAGTTTTGTGCGTCATCCCAGGTTTCATATAAACCACCATCACAACCTACAAAAAGATGTTTTGAGTTTTTTGGATCAATGTAAACCACGTGGTTATCTACATGTTTGTTTTTTGTGGGTTGAGTTGCCCAGGTTGCGCCGCCATCATTTGAAATATGCAACAGAAAATCGCCGCTGAAAATTTTATTTTCATTGTTCGGGTCAATAAAAAGGCGCTCATAATAGTTGCCCGAAGTATTGTGCGAGCTACGCTTTTCCCAACTTGCACCGCGGTCAGTACTACGAAAAAACCCACCCTTATTATCAGAGGCTTCTATTACTGCATAAAGAATATCCGGGTTGGAGGGTGCCAGTGCAATGCCTATTCTGCCCACGTTATTTCCACCAGGTAAACCATTGGTAATTTTGTTCCAGGTAGCTCCGCCGTCGGTGCTTTTGTATAAAGCGCTTTCTGGTCCGCCGGAAATAAACCCAAACACTTTGCGCTGCCGTTGGTGTGCAGAGGCATACAATACATTTGAATTGCGTGGGTCTATGATAATATCACAAAAACCTGTGTTGGCGCTCACGGTTAAAACAGCTTTCCACGTTTTGCCTGCATCAATGGATTTATAAATGCCACGGTCGCCACCACTATCCCAAAGCGGGCCATAGGCAGCCACATAAACTATATCAGCATTTTTTGGATCAACTGCAATACGGCCAATATGTTCACTTTTTTTAAGGCCCATATTTTTCCAGCTTTTGCCGCCATCATCACTTTTGTAAACGCCATCGCCATAAGCCACACTGCGCTGGTTATTGGCCTCGCCGGTACCCACCCAAACGGTGTGAGGGTTGCCTGGGTCAAGGGTTACACAGCCAATAGAATAGGAACCTTCTCCATCAAATATGGGATCGTATGTAGTGCCGTTATTGCTTGTTTTCCAAACACCACCCGATGCCGAGGCTACATAATATTCCGCTGTATTTTCAGGGTTAAATGCAAGGTCAATAATGCGGCCGCTCATGAATGCCGGCCCCAATGCACGAAACTGAAATGCATCTAAAGAAAGATCGGAAAGTGAATCTTTTTTTACTTCTTTTACTGGGGTTGCATTTTTCTTTTGTGCAGATAATGTTGCTGTAAAAGCAAAGAAAACAATGGATAAAAAACATGCGTTTAAAAACTTCATAGCAATTGATTTGAGCATTGAAGATAGGGCGAATACTTTTTACTTATTGCATCATTAGTGATTAATGGATCAATGTAATTGCCAATGAAATGTTTTTGGGCCAGACCAATAGCCTTGATTGGGCTTTCCTTGCGTCGCACTCTTGTACGTTCGGATTATATATTGAGCTGTTATCGAAGCGCAGGTCGACGGTAGCAGATATTTACTTGAGCAATAGGAAATTCACATATTAATCATAGGGAGAAATATCAATTGAATCAATAAGAGGGTTAGTCAATTTTAGTTTATATAATTTGTTTTGTAAACTTAGATTCATTGAAATAGTATCAAGTCTTTGAGTTTTATAACTATAGTTAAGGCACTTGGCAAAATACATCGTGTAAAACTTATCCAAGTTTCCAAATATTGCTGTATCTCTGTTTGTATTAGGCACTTTTACAAAAGAGAATAAATCCGCATTCACAACACTCAATTTATCCTTTGTAACAATAATACCAACAGGAAGATTATTAATAAAACTCATGTCTGGCAAACAAAGTTTATCATTTTCAGGCAAAAAAAAGATAAAATTTGTTCCATCAAAATCCTGAATAATAAAACACTTTTTAGAAGTGTGATTTTCACCATTACAAGAGAACAGGATTGCTATTAAGCTTATCGTAGTAAAGAGCAGTATAAATTTTATTTTCATGTTTTTATAAAGATTACTCATGTTGTAGTAAGCGGCATATAAATAATTAATTGGCAAGCTAATAAATTACGATCTTCTTCTCCATATAAAAATTAATCTGTATTGTTTGGCATAAGCATGCATTTTGAACTGTTCAATATTTTATCCAACTGTACAAGAGTGCGACGCAAGGAACGATGCCATGAAATGCCTCGGCCCGGTAAATAGCTGTATTTTTTATCTGCATTTAAGTGTGCAAGACAGTTATTTAAAAAACCTCTCCCGCCGGTTAATACGCCATACACTTTTTGGCGAAATTTTTCTGATGAATGCAGCCATGTTTAGTTTTTAAAGCAGTTAATTTAATTTCTTTTAAACGGCTACGGTTAAAAAATACTAATACCTGCAACTGTGAACTGATAAATACTTAATTTGCCAATCTCTTAAACTTGTCATTTTTTAAAATACTGTATGAATATCAAATTGAAAATTGTATCCGCTGCTATAGTAATATCTTCTTTACAGGCCTGCAGTAAAGGTGGCGGTGGCTCTACGCCAACACCTTCGCTTCCCACGGCAAGTATCAACAACGTTTCACAGGCAAGGAGCGCCAGTGGTTCTGTGATACAGTTTTCAGTTTCATTAAGCAGTGCAGCTACAAGCGATGCTACAGTACATTATACAACCGTTGCAGCATCTGCTGTTGAAAATAAAGACTATACCGGTACTTCGGGAACGCTAACAATAGCTACTGGCAAAACAAGCGCAACAATAGATGTGCAGATTACCGCCGATAGTTTGCGCAAAGCCAACCAGGTTTTTTATGTTCAGCTCGATGCGCCGCAGAACTGTACGCTTAAAACCAGCAAAGGAATAGGAACCATTATAAACGAAAATGGCCTGTATTTTCCTGTTGACAATGCAGGCTACAGCACACCAAATACATATCCCGGTTATACACTTGCATGGAGTGATGAATTCAGCACGCCAACCATCGATCCCGCAAGCTGGACTTTTGAAAGCGGCAACAACAACGGCTGGGGAAATGGTGAACTGGAAAATTATACCAACAGGGCGCAGAATGCTTTTGTATCGCAGGGCAACCTCATCATAGAAGCGCGTCAGGAAGACTACAACGGCAACCAGTATACTTCTGCCCGTATGATCACCAAAGCCAAAAAAACTTTCACGTATGGCCGTGTTGACATCAGGGCCAAGCTGCCATCTACAAAAGGCATCTGGCCTGCGTTGTGGATGCTCGGCAACAATATTGATCAGCTTAGCTGGCCTGCATGCGGCGAAATAGATATAATGGAGTTACTTGGCCAGGAGCCCAATAAAATTTACGGCACACTGCATTGGGGCGCCACATTTGCACAGCACCAGTCAAAAGGCACCAATTACGTGTTGCCATCCGGTTCGTTCGATCAGGAGTTTCATGTGTACAGCATGGACTGGGACGCAGACAAGATTAAAATTTATGTAGACGATCAGCTCTATTTCACCGCAACATCCACAGATTTCCTGGGCAGCCCCAATCCGTTCACCAACGATTTCTTTTTCATCTTCAATATTGCGGTAGGCGGCGCATGGCCCGGCTCACCCGATAACACAACCAGCTTTCCGCAAAGAATGGTGGTAGATTATGTAAGGGTGTTTCAGAAATAGTATTTAAATTTTTGGACCCGGCTTTTAGTTAATAATTAAACTTCTCTTGCGTCGCACTCTTGTACGTTCGAAACATAATTGAACTTTAGCCTTTAGTGCAGTCAGTGATTTTGAATTGCAGTAACTTTATGGTCAAAATTTTTTTATTCGTTTAAAGTTGCCGAGTTGCTGTGGGTGTATTGAAAGCTCATCGTTCTTCAAACCGTACAAGAGTGCGACGCAAGAGGTGATGCTATAAAAAACTTCAGCCCGGCTCAAAAATTGGTTTTAAAAATACGACTTGCAAACGTTGCATCCCTTCATCACTCAATAAACAATTGCTATGCGCTACAACATTCTTTTCTTCATCTGTATGATTGCTGTTTCAGCCATTTCGCAACCAACACTTTACAAACAATTACAAACAAAATTGATTGAAGTAAAGAACGGCGATACCATTCATTTGCCTGAAGGTACATTCAGCATGCCTGGCAGTCTTTCGCTCGAAGGCAAACAGGATATTGTGATTATTGGTGCAGGTATGGATAAAACCATTCTATCTTTTAAAGACCAGGCAACCGGCGCCGAAGGCATGAAGATTACCAACAGCAAACATATTAAACTCGTTGATTTTACGGTACAGGATGCCAAAGGTGATTGCATAAAAGTGCAGCAGGTAAATGGCATTGTTTTTAAAAATATTAAAGCAGAATGGACGGGCAAACCAAGCAGTAAAAATGGTGGCTATGCATTGTATCCCGTACAATGCCAGAATGTTTTAATAGATGGTTGCTCGGCCATTGGCGCATCGGATGCAGGTATCTATGTGGGCCAATCAAAAAATATAATTGTACGTAACAGTAAAGCATATCATAACGTTGCTGGTATTGAAATTGAGAACTCATCTTATGCCGATGTCTACGATAATGAAGCATGGGAAAACAGTGGTGGTATTTTGGTTTTTGACCTGCCCGACCTGCCCATAAAAGCAGGTACACAAGCAAGGGTTTTTCATAATAATATTCATGATAATAATCATCCCAATTTTGCACCCAAAGGCAATATCGTTGCCAATGTCCCGTTGGGTACCGGTATGCTGTTGCTTGCATCAAAACAAAGCGAAGTGTTTGAAAATAAAATTATCAATAACCGTACTTCCGGTATTTCTGTAGTGAGTTATTTTATGAGCGAGAAACCAATAAAGGATAGCCTTTACGATCCTTATCCGCACAATGCATATATTCACGATAATACGATGGAACGTAAAAAACAACGTGCTACTATGCAGGGCCGCATGGGCAAAATGTACCGCTTTAAACTTAAGTTTGGCAAGAACGTTCCGCAAATTGTTTATGATGGTATACTTGATGAAAAAAATACAACACAGGTAATTTGCCTTTATAATAACAACACTGAAACCTTCGCAAACATTGATGCATCAAACGGGTTTAAAAACATCAGCCGCGATGCAAAACCTTATCAATGCAAAGGCAAATCTTATGAAGCTGTAAAATTGGAATGGGAATGAAATTTTTTTCCAAAAAGAGAATTGTAAAAGTGACAAGCGGATTATTGCTGTTGCTTTTTCTGCTGTCATTTTCACTAACAGCGCATAAGGCCGGCGATACATTTTCACCAAAGGAAAAATTATCGGATTATGGTTTCTTTTCTGGCGAATTAAAACAACTGAATCCCACAGAAAACGTAGTTCCTTATGAACTGAATTCAACTTTATTTTCGAACTATGCGGAGAAGCTGCGCTTTGTTTATATGCCCGCCGGTAAACAGGTTTCGTACAGAGAAAAAGGTGTGCTCGATTTTCCTGAAGGCACATACCTTATAAAAAACTTTTATTACCCTTTCGATTTTCGCCATCCCGAAAAAGGCCGCCGCATTATTGAAACACGTTTGCTGGTGCATACCAACGAAGGCTGGCAGGCCTGGCCTTATTACTGGAACGATGAACAAACAGAAGCTTACTACGATGTTGCGGGTGAAACAACTGAAATAAACTACATTAACGAAAGCGGCAAAAAAATAAAAGCGCCTTACTATGTGCCCAATAAAAACGAGTGTAAAGGCTGCCATAGTTACAACCAGCAAATGCAACCGATTGGCCCGTCAGTTGCTGAGCTGAATAAGGCAATGAATTATGCTGATGGTTCAAAAAATCAGTTGGAATACTGGAAACAAAAAAACCTGCTCACTAAATTGCCCGATATAAATTCAGTACCCAAAATGCCCGTATGGAACGATCCACAAACCGGCTCGCTCAACGAGCGGGCAAGAGCTTATCTCGACATCAATTGTTCGCATTGCCACCGCACCGGCGGCCCCGCTGAAACATCTGGTTTGCTCCTCAATTATGATGAGCATGATGCCACCGCAACCGGCATTAATAAAAGCCCTGTTGCAACAGGCAAAGGCTCTGCCGGCCGCCTGTTCGATATTGTTCCCGGCAAACCAGATGAATCAATTCTGCTGCACCGCATGCAGACAAACGATCCAGGCGAAGCTATGCCCGAACTTGGCCGCGAGCAGGTTCACCGCGAAGCTGTTGAACTTATTTACACATGGATAAAAAACATGGATACTCCATCAAAATAATTAAAGAGATTTTTGTACCCGGCTTTTGAATATGAATAAAGCTTCTGTTGCGTCGCACACTTGTACCGCAGAATATAATTGAACTTCAACAGCCGTGCAGCCTCAAAATATTATTTCACTTCACTACATTTACCGCATGAAAACAATTGGCATTATCGGCGGATTAACCTGGCTTTCTACAGTTGATTATTACACACTCCTCAATAAAATGGTGAATGAAAAACTGGGCGGTGTAAGCTCTGCAAAAATTATTTTATACTCAGTAGAGTTTGCTGAAATTAAAATGCTCACACAATCCGATCAATGGGATGGTATTTCAGCAATCATTTGCGATGCTGCACAAAAACTGGAAAGAGCAGGGGCAGACTGCTTGCTTATCGGTGCCAACACGATGCACAAACTTGCTGATGAAGTACAGGCTTCTGTAAAAATTCCTGTAATACATATTGCCGAAGAAACGGCAAAAGCCGTTGCGCTGAAACAGTTGAAGACAGTGGCTTTGCTCGGTACTAAATACACCATGCAGTTAGACTTCTATAAAAATAAAATAGCCAGCCACAGCATTAATGTTATTATCCCGGATAATACCGATGATATTGAATTTATCAACAATGCCATTTACAACGAAATGGGTAAGGGCATTTTTCTCCCTGAAACAAAGGAGCGGTTTATTAAAATCATTGACGCATTGATACAACGTGGCGCAGAAGGTATGGTATTAGGCTGTACAGAAATTCCTATTCTTATAAAGCAGGAAGACTGCAATGTTCCTGTTTTTGATACCACAAAAATACATGCAGCTGCAGCAGTTGAGTTTGCATTAAACTGATGTAAGTATTAGCAGATTTTCGCGGAGATTGTTTTTAAATTTTCGCTTCGGTAAAAGCTCAATATATAATCCAACTGTACAAGAGTGCGACGCAACGGCAGCTTCATTTATATTCTTTAGTCTGGCCAATAAAAGCCAACTAACAAGGCTTCAGTTTTTTCTTCAGTTAACTTAATCCGCTTTCCATTATTTTTATTCTGCCAAAACCAAAAACATGCAAATACGAATTGCATTTATCTTGCTTTTAATGATTGCAGTTTTTTCTTCCTGCAAACAAAACGAAACTTTATTCAGCCAGGTGAGCAGTGAAAAAAGCGGCATTACTTTCAATAATGCCATTGTGGAAAACAGTACGCTTAACATGCTCAATTATCAATATCTGTATAATGGCGGCGGCGTGGGTATTGGCGATTTTAACCATGATGGCAGGCCCGATATTTATTTTACATCCAGCCTTAGCGGCAATAAATTATACCTCAACCGTGGCAACATGCATTTTGAAGATGTAACCGATGCTGCAGGTGTTGGCGGCGAAAAAAAATGGTGCCGCGGTGTATCTGTGGTTGACATTAACAACGATGGATTAATGGATATTTATGTGTGCGCATCTACATGGCAAACGCCGGAGTTGAGGAAAAATATTTTGTACGTGAATCAGGGTTTTAAAGGATCAACCGGTATTCCCATTTTTAAGGATATGGCCGCCGAATATGGGTTGGCCGATACTACCAGCACGCACATGGCCGCGTTTTTTGATTATGATAATGATGG
>JANXWM010000517.1 GCA_025351145.1 Chitinophagaceae bacterium | reverse complement strand
GGCAATATTCGTAAAGTATTACCTCTAACTTTTGTACTTAACGTAAACTTAAAAAAAGGGTTTTCTTTAAACGCATGACCATAATACATTTTATTAATATCGTCTAAATCAAATAAATGAGCGTTTAAAAGAGGGTCTATTTTAATGGGCGGAACAGCATTAAAACTTTTAATAGCAGAATCAGATTCTAAATTTCTTTTTTCATTGCTTAAATAAAAATGCAGGAATATTTTATGTTCAGGGTCTTCTTTGATAGTATTGAATATTTTCTGTAATTCAGGGCTTTTTGTGTACCTGTTTTCATTTAAACTTTGCAATGGTGTTCTCAAAAAATCTGTTACAAGTTTGCGATCTAATGGCGTATTCTCATCATAATATTTATTTTGGATAATATACAATTCCTTGCTATCCTCATAATAAACATAACAATCAATTGCTTTGTCATTGTATTCAGTTATGAGTGTAGGAATTATTTCTTCTTCAATATTGTAAAGACGGTTTAATATCCAATAATTGAAAGCATACTCAGGTTTCTTTAAATTATTGCTTAAATGTCCCCACTTTTACTGAATCAGGTTTATATCTTCAACTAACTGGTTTCGGAAATTCATATTAATATTATTTTTTCTTTTCTTGCGATTCTTACGCAATGAAGCTGCCTGTAATAATGTTGATTCCATAATATTACTATGTTTTAGGTAGTTTTGAAAATTTGATTGAGATTTGATCGGGTTGAGTATATTTAGGAGAGGTATTTATATATAGAAATAACTAATATTATCTTGTGTTCTGACTACATATATACCCTTGCGTCGCACACTTGTACGTTCTGATTATAACTGAGCAAATGGCTCCCTATTTGTAAATCTGCACATTCGCACATAAGCGTTTACCTTTATTATAAAATCGTAAATCGTACTTCAATAAACCGTAAATAGAAACATGGCTTTCAATCTGCAGACTTTTAAAACACGTGCATTAACTGCTGCAATATTTGTGGTGGTAATGCTGAGTGGTTTACTCGTTAACCACTGGACTTTTCTCATTCTCTTTTCCATTATACATTTCGGCTGCTGGTTCGAGTACCAGAAATTAGTCGCACTAATTGATGAAGGTTACAAAACAATAACGCCATTTCACAAATACGGTGTAATGATGCTGGGCTGGGGCTTTATGCTGTGGATGACAAACAATGCATTCAATATTGGCGAAGTTTCTTTAACAGAAATAGGCTGGTGGATCATTCTTATACTCATTATTGCTTTGCCCATAGTAGAAATAATTACAAGCAAAGATTTTAAGTTTAAGAATATTGCTCATTCTGTTTTTGGGCTTTTGTATATTTCCCTTAGCTGGGGTTTAATGATCAACCTGCGGGCTACAGGCATTTTATCTGTAGGCGATCTTATTTCAATAGACCTTGGCTGGATTGTGCCATTGGTTTTAATTGCATCTATCTGGATCAATGATACCATGGCTTATGTTGTGGGATCTTTTATTGGCAAAACACCTTTCTCAAAAATATCTCCTAAAAAAACATGGGAAGGAACTATTGGCGGTGCAGTGCTTGCCATTGCAACAGTTACTATTGCCGGCTTTTATGCATTTGGTTTAAACGATTACATTTCGTTGATCATCATTTCTTCTATTGCCGCCATTGCAGGTACGGCAGGCGATTTATTTGAAAGTAAATTAAAACGCATGGCTGGTGTAAAAGACAGCGGACAAATAATGCCTGGTCACGGTGGTTTTCTCGACCGTTTCGATTCTTTGCTGTTCGCTACACCTTTTGTATGGTTGTTTATGAAGTTGTTTTTATAGATGAATGCTGAAGTTCAATAGAATTGCAGGCGTACAAGAGTGCGACGCAAGGAACGGTGAATAGAAATCCTTCGGCTCGGTACAAAAACCCTGCTAATAAAATAGTTCTTGCGCCCCTTTAGGGGATGGAGGGTTAACTTCTTCTCTTATATTTGCCGTTCAAAACCGCTACATGACTATTCATAAAGAAGGATATAAATCAATTGGCGTTGCAGCTTTGCTGTTTGGTTTTATCAATATTGTTTCGTTTAATTTTTTAAGCGCCACTATGCCATGGGTGGCTGTTGTTATTTTTATTATTACACTTGGGCTCTTTCTTTTTCTTATATCATTTTTCAGGATCCCCAACCGCCAGCTTACCATAAATAATGACCAAATTATTTGCCCTGCCGATGGTAAAGTGGTGGTGATTGAGGAAATTACCGACACTGAATATTTTAACGATAAACGTATTCAGGTAAGCATATTTATGAGTCCTGCAAATGTGCATGTAAACCGCAACCCGATGAGTGGTGTGGTTAAGTACAGCAAGTACCACAAAGGAAAATATTTAGTTGCATGGCACCCTAAATCTTCTACTGAAAATGAACGCCACAGCGTGGTTCTTGAGAATGCAAAAGGAACAATACTCGTAAAACAAATTGCCGGTGCACTCGCAAAAAGAATCTGCAATTACCTTACTGTGGGCGAAAACGTAAAGCAGTGCGAGGAGATGGGTTTTATAAAATTCGGCAGCCGTGTAGATGTGCTGCTGCCGGTTGGTACAACCGTTAATGTACAACTGCAGCAGGCGGTTCAGGGTGGGGTAACAGTGCTGGCGAGTTTTACCTCCAATATGCCCCCATCCTCTAAAGGGGTGTAAGAAGGTGAATGATACACAGAATGAATTTTATTCTTT
>JANXWM010000160.1 GCA_025351145.1 Chitinophagaceae bacterium | reverse complement strand
GCAGACCGCGCTGCAATGCTTCGTCTAATTCATCTTTGCTGTGTACAAAACCGCCACCGGTACCGCCCAATGTAAACGATGGACGAATGACCAACGGAAAACCAATCTCCTGCGCAAATTCTTTTCCTTCCAGAAAGCTGTTGGCAACGCGGCTTGGTGCAACGGCAATACCAATATTAATCATCAACTGACGAAACTGTTCGCGGTCTTCGGCAAGATCAATGGCGGCCACATCTACACCAATCATGCGCACATTATATTTTTCCCAAATGCCCAGTTCATCGGCCTCTTTGCAAAGGTTCAGCGCGGTTTGTCCGCCCATGGTAGGCAGCACAGCATCAATCTGGCATTCTTCCAGTATCTGTTCTATGCTTTCAATCGTAAGCGGCAACAGGTACACTTTATCAGCCATCATCGGGTCAGTCATAATAGTGGCGGGGTTGCTGTTGATCAGCGTAACCCTTATGCCCTCTTCCCGCAGGCTGCGTGCAGCCTGCGAGCCTGAATAATCAAATTCGCAGGCCTGCCCAATAATGATGGGGCCTGAACCAACTATAAGAACAGATTGTATGGAATTATCTTTTGGCATAAAATGTAAATTGCGCAAATGTAAGGCGCAGCATTAATTTTAGCCCTTTAAATTTTTGAGAGCCATTATTGACCCGGCTGAAGAGCATGTGGCATCGCCTCTTGCGTCGCACTCTTGTACGGTAGTAATCCTATTGGGCTTTACCAAAGCGTATTGCAAGACCTGTTAGGTTTTGAAAACCTAACAGGTCTTTTTCGCATTTCGCTTCGATCTACGCTACAGTAAAAGCTGCTTCATAATCCGAACATACAAGAGTGCGACGCAAGAGGCGATGCTATTAAAAACTCAGGCCCGGCTCAAAATAATGATTATAAACTCTGGTTAAAACAAAACCAATAAGCGGGTATTTTTATACAACTATTAAACAGTTCTCTAACTTTACCGTTATTCAAGTGTAATGCAGGATATAATTAAAGTTTCGGCGCTAAGCAAACAATTCAGGAATATAACCGCTGTTGATAACCTTTCTTTTACTGTAAAGCAGGGTGATGTGTATGGCTTTCTTGGCCAGAACGGAGCTGGTAAATCTACCACCATCCGCATGCTGCTTACATTGATTACACCTACACACGGAACCATTGAACTTTTTGGTTTAGATCTTCGGAGTCATAGAATTGAAATATTAAAACAGGTTGGGGCTATTATTGAAAAGCCCGACATGTATAAATACCTTTCTGCCTACGAAAACCTGAAGCTGTTTGCCAAACTAAGCGGGGTAAAGTGCACCGATAAAATGCTGATGCATCAATTAGAAATGGTGGGGCTTGCGGGTAGGGAAAAGGATAAGGTAAAAACATTTTCTCAGGGCATGAAACAGCGGCTGGGTATTGCCATTTCATTAATACACGATCCCAAATTAATTATACTGGATGAGCCTACGAATGGGCTGGACCCACAGGGCATTGCCGACATACGCAACCTGATCCTTCACCTGAGCAGGGAGATGGGTAAAACGGTATTTGTTTCATCGCACCTTCTGAACGAGATAGAGCAGATTGCTACGAGGGTACTGATTATTGATAAAGGCAAAAAAATAGTGGAGGGCACGGCCGAAGAATTGTTTGACCCATCGCAAACGATTGTAGAATTAGATACACTTAATAATAAACAATGCATGGAACTGTTGCAGCAAAGCCAATGGCAGCAATGCCTGCAGCCGCAACGCAGCCATACATTATTATTGAAAATGCACCGTGATCAACTGCCTGCCCTTCATAAGTGGGTTGTGGAGCAGGATGTGGGTGTAATTTCTCTTCAGCCAAGGCATACATTAGAAGATTTCTTTTTACAGGTAACATCGGGCAAACAATATGTGGAAGCTTTTACAGATTGAGTTATATAAGATTTTCAAACGGCCCCGCACTTACATTTCGTTTGCGGCGATTACTGCGTTGATCGGCGTTATTCAGTTGGGCCTTAAAATGGACGGACAGGCCTATGTTGATTTTTTAATGAACAGCCTGAAAGACAATTTTGAATTTGACGGGCAAATATTGAATGCTTACCTGGTGTGCTATATTATTCTTCAGTTGCTGCTGATACATGTACCGCTGCTAATTGCATTAATTGCCGCGGATATGATTTCCGGTGAAGCCAATATGGGCACACTTCGTTTACTGCTCACCAAGCCAGTAAGCAAAACCCAGTTTATACTGGCAAAGTTTCTTGCATCCAGTATTTACACGTTTATATTGCTGGTGTGGATTGCAGTGTTTGCACTGGCTTTCAGCATTTACCTTTTTGGTACAGATGATCTTATTATTCAGAAAACATCTTATGTGGTGCAGATTGCCGAGAACGATGTGTTCTGGCGTTACATCGGCGCATTTGGTTTTGCATTTTTATCTATGCTCACCGTAACTGCATTAGGTTTCTTTTTGTCGCTGTTTGCGGAGAACTCAATCGGGCCAATTGTAACTAGCATGAGTATTATTATTTTCTTTACCATTCTTAGTACCATGACCATTCCATTGTTTCAAAAAATTCAACCTTACCTTTTTACCACGCACATGGTAAACTGGAAAGAATTTTTTGATGAGAAGGTGGATAGCCAGAATGTGGTGATACCTGGCAGCATTCAAAACCCGCAAAAGATCATTGACTCAGCACTGATTCTTGTACTGCATATTGTTGGCCTGGTATCTGCTTCTATTTTTATCTTTAAAAGAAAAGATGTGCTGAGTTAGTAAAACGCACTATGAACAAACAAACATGATGAAACACTTTTTAATTATACTCGTTGCTGCTGTTGGCTTTCAAACTTCTGCTTTTTCACAGGATATGACGGAGCTGATTAATAAGGTGAGCGCCAAGCTAAACCAGGTAAACGATTATACCGCCGAAGGCAGTTTAAAAACCGATGTGAGTTTTATAAAAGCGCCATCGGGTAAGGTTAAAGTTTATTTTAAAAAGCCCAATAAGTTCAAGCTTAAAAAAGATGGCGGCATTTCTATTTTGCCTAAAGGCGGCGTAAGCATTAACATGAATTCGATGGTTATGACGAGTGGTTACGTAGCCCTGGCTGCCGGCGAATCAACTGTTGATGGCGTTAAAACAAAGATCGTGAAACTCTTACCCACAGATGAAAACAGCGAGATTGTTCTATCAACACTTTACATAGACGAAGCCAATTTGCTGGTGCGAAAAGCTGTAACCACCACCAAAGAAAATGGTACTTATGAGATGGGCATGACATACAGCAAATACAGTAATTACGGGCTCCCCGATAAAGTAGTATTCAGTTTTAATACAAAAGATTATAAACTCCCCAAAGGCATTACACTTGAGTTTGATGAAGGTGAAAAATCATCAGATCTTGATAAGCTCAAAAACAAAAAAGGCCGCGTAGAAATTACCTACAATTCTTACATCATCAACAAAGGTGTTGACGACAGTATCTTCAAATAAATACAAATAATTTTTTGCCCGGCTGAGGCAAGGATGGCATCGCCTGTTGCGTCGCACTCTTATGCTTTCTGACTATGCAGCAGCTTTCAACAGCCCATTCACAAGTATCAGGCACCATGAATATTTGAACGGCTGTTGAAAGCTTAATAATATTCTTCAGTACAAGTGTGCGACGCAACAGGCGATGCCATAATAACCCAAAGCCTGGCCCACACTAAAAAAACTTGAAACGCGAAACCATAAACTGTAAACTCCTTTATCTTTGCCGCCTTATGAGCACTCAACAGGATAACAGGTTCCAGGCAATTATTGGCCACGCAAAAGAATATGGTTTTGTATTCCCCAGCAGCGAAATTTACGATGGCTTAAGCGCCGTGTACGATTATGGCCCATACGGAAGCGAGCTGAAAAAGAACATCCGCGATTACTGGTGGAAAAGTATGGTGCAACTGCACGAAAACATAGTGGGTATTGATGCGGCTATTTTTATGCACCCCACTACATGGAAAGCCAGCGGGCATGTAGATAATTTCAGCGACCCGATGATTGATAATAAAGACAGCCAGAAGCGTTACCGCGTAGATCATTTGATTGAGGCGCATGCGGAAAAACTGGCGCATGAAGGAAAGAAGGAAGAAGAATTTGCCTTGCTTAAATCAATGGATGCTTTGCTGGCAAAAGATGATTTTGCAGGCCTTAAGCAATTGATAGAAGACAATAAAATTACCTGCGCTATAAGCGGAACTGCTAACTGGACGGAGATACGCCAGTTTAACCTGATGTTTAAAACGGAGTTTGGCGCTATTGCATCTGATAACGCCGATGACAATATTGTTTACCTGCGGCCCGAGACAGCACAGGGTATTTTTGTAAATTTTTTGAATGTACAGAAAACCGCAAGGATGAAAATTCCTTTTGGCATTGCACAAACAGGAAAGGCTTTCCGCAACGAAATTGTTGCACGGCAGTTCATTTTCCGTATGCGTGAATTTGAGCAAATGGAAATGCAGTTTTTTGTGCGCCCCGGCACAGAAGGTGAATGGTATAAATACTGGAAACAGGCAAGATTACAATGGCACACAGGTTTGGGAATTGCTGAAGAAAAATACCGCTTTCACGACCACGTAAAACTGGCGCATTATGCAAAGGAAGCTTGCGATATTGAGTATGAATTTCCTTTTGGTTTTAAAGAAGTAGAAGGCATACACAGCCGCAGCGATTTTGATTTAACCCAGCACCAGCTTTACAGCAAAAAGAAGCAGCAGTATTTTGATAATGATATAGATGAAGCAACCGGAAAGCCTTATGGCAACTACATTCCTTATGTTATAGAAACTTCTATTGGGTTAGACAGGATGTTCCTCTTGATTCTTGCAAACGCGTATGAAGAGGAAACCCTTACCAAAGAAGATGGCTCTGCTGACAGTCGTGTGGTACTGCATATTCCGGCTAAAATTGCACCTGTAAAGCTGGCTATACTTCCACTAACTAAAAAAGATGGGTTGCCCGAAATAGCAAGAGAATTAATGGAAGAATGCAAACCGCATTTCCGTTGTTTTTATGAGGAAAAAGACGCTATTGGTAAAAGGTACCGCAGGCAGGATGCAATCGGTACGCCATTCTGTGTAACAATAGATCACCAGACAAAAGATGATGGAACCGTTACCCTGCGCAACAGGGATACCATGGTTCAGGAAAGGATACTTTTAAATAAAGTAAAAGGGGAGATACTTAATTTAATATCTTAGTATGTTTCTTTTTATTGATGGTTAAAATAACTGGTTTGCAAAGCCCGGTTATTTACTTTCAGTATTTGATTTGTTGAAAACGATTGTAGTACCAATTGAAAATTATGACAGCATTTCTTAGTTTTTTTTCACCTGCCCCCGTGTTTACGATTATTTCTGTAGGCGTTGCTGCAGTTGTGGGTTTTTCCGTTGGCGTTGCATTAAAATCTGGCCACATTGCAAAACACAAAAAAAGGGTTTTGCACCTTGAAGATGAAATGCTTGCCAACCATTCCCGCATTTTAAAATTGGAAAAGATGGTTAGTGATCTTAAAAAAGAAAAAGCAAATTTACTCATTGATAAAAAAAGCAGCGACAATACAAATTTAACTGCGGAGTAAGTTTCGCTAACCGTAAATTTCCTGGTGAATTGCTTTTCTGTCGTACCCCAAACCTGTTATTTTTTCTTTGGCATCATCTATCATATTTTTCCAACCGCATAAAAAGAAACTGGCTTCTGGCTTATTCTGGCCAATAATTTCTTCATATACTGCATGCACATATCCTGTTCTTCTGCCGTCCACAGGCACTTCTCGTGAAAAAGTGGGGAAATAATAAAAGCGGTCGAGCTTAGCTTCCAATTCTTTCAATTCATGATAATACAAAGCATCCTCTGTTTTTCTGCAGCCGAAAATAAGGTAGATATTTTTGTGGGGAACCTGGTGCTCATTCATATAATGAACCATCGATCTAAAAGGCGCAATACCAGTACCTGTGCAAATGAAAAACAGGTCTTTCTCTACCGGGTCGGGCAAAGTAAATACACCCTGTGGCCCGCGCAGCGTAAGTTCGGAGCCCACAGTTACCTCGTTAAATAAATAGTTGGTGCCTGCACCATTTTCCAGTAAAACAATTACCAGTTCAAAAACATTGGTTCCGTCCGGAGCCGATGCAATGGAATAACTTCTCCACCTTTTATTTTTCTTTTCATGAATGGGCAGGTCGAGTGTTACAAACTGCCCCGGTTTAAAATCGAAACTTTCCAATTCGGGTATCTGTATAAAAAACCGCCTTGTACTTTCTGTTGCGTTTTCAATTCTAATCACCTTGCCGGTACGCCATGGTTCAAGCATAATCGAAAATTTTAATGAAAATACAAATTCAATTGTAACGTTTAAGTTTTTCGGTTTTTATTTTGGGCCGGGCAAAAGAATATGAGTGAAGCTTTTGTTGCGTCGCACTCTTGTACGTTCTCATCCGCAAGCAGCTTCAGCATCAATTTCAGTCCTGCTGGTAAAATAACAGCCTGTTTGTTTTTATGAGCAGGATGCACAGTGCCCGATATTGCTG
>JANXWM010000122.1 GCA_025351145.1 Chitinophagaceae bacterium | reverse complement strand
CTAAGTGTTGAAGGCTGGGCGGATGATTATTTTGATCTTTCTGCATTGACGGATTCTGCCCGTTTTTTAGCAATGATATCGAGAGGCTTTTACTTTTTAGAAAGAAACCTTGACAGCAGCGAAAAATATGCAACAGATATATACACGCTAGCTTTAAAATTGCATTCTCTACAAATGGAAGCATATGCGCTGGATTTGCAGGGAAACGTGCTTGCCAAACGTGGTTTAATGCAGGAAGCATTGGATGTAGATTTTAAAGCAATCGAAGTAAAAAAACAATTGCCGGGCCCTAATAACGGCGTTGGCTTTGTTTACAATACCATCGGCGATCTTTATTACGCCAACAAAGATGAAGTGAAAGCTAAAGAGTATTATGCATTAAGTATTGGCACGGTATCTCCTACATATAAAGCAGCCGGTCCTGCCGACGTTTTCCTAAACTCCAACACTAAACTTGGTGAAATTTACCTCCACCAAAAAAATATAGATTCAGCACTTTATTATGCAAGAAAAGCAAATGACCTCGTTAGCGAAAAGTCAAGCCAGCCTTTAATCTTATTAGGGGATATTCAAAAAACATTGCGCAATAATGATAGTGCGATGCAATATTATAAACAGGCAGAAACGTCTGCCTTTATGTTAAAAAAAATAACTTTTGTTGCCCAAGCAAACCAGCGTATTGCAGCCTTATTTAATGACGCAGCCAAACATGATTCAGCTTTAGTTTATGCAAGACAGGCGTTTGCTTCCGCCAGTGCCACCAAAAACCCGTATAGCATTGTAGGTGCCGGATCCTTTTTATCAGATTTATTTAAACAAGATAATAAACTTGATAGTGCGTATCTGTACCTGGAGAAAGTGATAAACGCTAAAGACAGCTTATTTAACATAGAAAAAGAAAGGCAAATACAATCAAGGTATTATAATAAAAAAATACAGGAGCAAACGCTTGCCGCGCAAAATGAACAATTTAATTCGCAGCTAAAAATATATATACTCATTGGCAGTTTGCTTATACTTATATTGATAGGGTTGCAATACAGGGTGAGATTAAAAACTAATTTCTATAAAAAAACCGCGGTGATGGAAATGAAAGCGCTGCGTGCACAAATGAACCCCCATTTTATTTTTAATTGTCTTACGAGCATCAACCGCTACATTGTAAAGAGTGATAATAAAACTGCCTCCAGTTACCTTACAAAATTTGCCAAATTAATGCGGCTGATACTCGATAATTCAGCAGCAGATTATATTACGCTTGATGCAGAAATTCAAACGCTGCAATTGTATATAGACATGGAAGCCCTGAGGTTTGACCATGTTTTCGAATATGAAATTGTAACAGATCAGGAAGCAGCCTCAGAAAATATTTCTATTCCTTCTATGCTCATTCAGCCTTATGCTGAAAATGCAATTTGGCATGGCCTTATGCAAAAAGAAGAAAAAGGAAAATTATGGATACGTTTTATAAAAGAAAATAACAATAGCTTAAAAGTTGAAATTGAAGACAACGGCATTGGTAGGAAAAAAGCTAAAGAAACAGAAAGCAAAGACGCACTTAAACGAAAATCCTATGGCATGCAAATAAGCAAAGACAGGATTGAACTCATCAATCAATTATACAAATTCAATACCTCGGTAAAAGTCCAGGATCTCGTGGATGAAAAGGGAAATGCATCTGGAACAAAAGTAACTATCATCATTCCCGTTCATAAAAATTTAGCATCAGACAATATCAATCAATCATGATCAAAGCAATACTGGTAGACGATGAAAAGAATGCACTCGAAATGCTCGAATGGCAGTTGCACAACTATTGCCCGCAGGTAGAAATAGCCGCCATATGCAACAGTGCAGACAGCGGAATTGAAGCCATTGAACAACACAAACCTAACCTTGTTTTTCTTGATATAGAAATGCCGAAAAAGAATGGCTTCGAACTGGTACAATCCTTTACCAATCCATCTTTCGATGTAATCTTTACCACAGCTTATAACCAGTTTGCATTGAAAGCATTTCGTTTCGCCGCACTTGATTATTTACTCAAGCCCATCGATGCAGATGATCTTGTGGCTGCCGTAAAACGTTACGAAAAAAAGATGCTGCACAACAACTTTAAACAGCAGCTCGACATCCTCATGCAGCAATACAACCAGCCCAACACCTTACCCGAAAAAATAAGTTTTGCCACACAACAGGCCATTCATTTTATAAAGCCTGCCATTATTGTTTACTGCGAATCAGACAGTAATTATACTACGCTGCATTTCATCGACAAATCAAAAATGGTGGTATCTAAAACCCTTAAAGAAGTAGAAGAAATGCTGGTGCATTATCACTTTTACCGCATACATAATTCCTACATCATCAACCTTAAACAGGTAAACCGTTATGTAAAAACAGATGGCGGTTCTATTGAAATGACCAACGGCGCACAACTCCCCATAAGCCGCCAACGCAAAGAAGATTTGATGAATGTACTTACCAATCACTAATATAAGTTTCAGTTTTTTGTAACCAGCTATGGTTCTTCGTGGCATCTTCGTTGTGTCACTCACTTGTGCGTTTATAACTTTTATGATCTTATGGCGGCTGATACACTTTCAGCCTCAGGTTCAACCTGGTTATAGAGTACAAGAGTGCGACGCAA
>JANXWM010000116.1 GCA_025351145.1 Chitinophagaceae bacterium | reverse complement strand
AGCTTATAAACGCAACGCAGGTTTACGCATCGATCATTTCCTGCTCAGTCCGCATTTAAGCAAGCACCTCACAGCAGCAGGTGTAGACCGCAATGTACGCGGCTGGGAGAAAACAAGCGATCATGCTCCCGTTTGGATTGAGCTGTCTGGCTATTAAAATTTCTTTAATACAAATGATGTTACCAGCAGTAATTTTTCATGGGATCGTCCCTTGCGTCGCACTCTTGTACTGTTTGTTCTTTACTGGGCAACGTACAAGTGAGTGACACAACGATGATCCCATGAAAAACTAGTGCTGGTAACATCATTTATATTAAAGAAATTTTAATAACCAGACAGCTCAATCCAAACGGGAGCATGATCGCTTGTTTTCTCCCAGCCGCGAACATTGCGGTCTACACCTGCTGCTGTGAGGTGCATGTTTAAATGCGGACTGAGCAGGAAATGATCGATGCGTAAACCTGCGTTGCGTTTATAAGCTTCGCGGAAATAATCAAAAAAAGTGTATATCCTTTCTTCGGGATATAATTTTCTTACAGCATCCGTCCAGCCCTGGTTTACAAGGTTTTTAAAAGCCTCACGAACCTCGGGAAGAAACAATGCATCGGTCAACCAATTCTCCGGTTTATATACATCCAATTCTGTTGGCATCACATTAAAGTCGCCGGTTAACAATACAGGTTTATCATCCTTAAGCAATTGTGCTGCATGAGTTGTTAAGCGCTGAAACCACTGCATTTTATAATCGAGTTTTGGACCAGGTGCGGGGTTGCCATTGGGCAGGTAAAGGCAGCCAATTATAATACCGTTAACAGACGCTTCTATGTAACGGCTGTGCAGGTCATCGGGATCGCCGGGAAGTACGTTGCGTATCTCATGCGGATGTTCGTTGCGTGCAAGTATGGCCACACCGTTCCAGCTTTTTTGTCCATGCCATATAGCATGATAGCCTGCTTCCTTTATAGCTTCTTCAGGAAATTTTTCCTGTGGCGCTTTTAATTCCTGCAGGCATGCAACATCGGGTGCAGTTTCTTTTAACCAGCGCAGTAAAACAGGCAGCCTGCCATTAACACCATTTACATTGTAAGTAGCAATTTTCATACATGTAGGTTTTTTTATTGTTTAATTATTTTTAAGGCAATGTCTGTTTGATATGCTGGTGTAACCAATGTGGTAATTGCATCATGAACATTTATCATTTCTGATGAAATTATTTTTCCGCTGACAGGCTCTATCCATGTAAGCACATACTTATTTGCAGGCAATGCCATTTGTAATTGAACTTCACTGCCACCCATAATATGCGCAGCATATTGCTTTCCTGTTTCAGCCAAAGTCTGTATAGATACACCCGGTGCGTTGATGGCTTTGATAGCAGAACTGTCGGGTTTAAGATTTATAAAATCAAAGGAGTAAATAAAATCTTTTAAATAACTCAATTGTTTGCGGTAAGCTACGCTACCACCTCCTGGCTGTTGTTCATGATATTTAAAAGTGCCGTCTTCATGGCCTGCAACAAATGAATAATCGAGATTATTAAACAATGCACCACCCGCTAAAATAAATTGCCAGGCCTGCAGCCTGTAAACAGAATCAGTGGTGCCTTTAAAACCGGTTTCGTTGCAACCAGTCACTTTATTCAAATGATAATTTTGTGCAACAGCTACAGGCGGCGAAGCATAATGAAAATTAAATACAGAAACAAGCGGATCAGCGTTTTCAATTACCGCATTATCATTCGCAATATTTTGTGTGAGCAAATGTTTTTTGGGTAATTTTTTTTCCGTGCTGTCAATAACGGTTGCAATAAAATGCTGCCATTGTAAAGTAATACCACCAAAATAGGGTTCATTCGCCAGTTCATAAACGAGGTTATCGTAATCATTTAATTCAGTCACAATTTTACTTACCAGCTTTGCCTGTAATGCATTTATCGCCTGCGTGTTTTTACCAATTGTATAAATATCTGTTCGTTCAAGGTTGCCTGCAACATGCGTAGTATTATTGGCATTATTAAAAGGGCTGAGTTTCCATTGCGTGCTGTCATAAAACGGGCAAAATAAAGTAAGCTCCACTATAACATTGTTCTCTCTCGCTGCAGACATAAATTTTTTCAGCCTGCTGAAATAAGCAGTATCCCACTTTGTAAGATCAAATTTATTACCTCCATTTGCGTAGCCGCTTTCATTGCTTCTTACCCATGGACAGATAAACTTTAAAGGCGCCGGTGCCATAGTATTGCGCTCTATATTAAAAGCACCCTGGGGTTCTACGTAAGCTGCGCCGGTAAACAATCGTGTAAGGTTTAATCCATCTTTATTGAGTGTTTGAAGATACTTTGTGAAGTCAAAGTCAAGGTTCATTACAGCCCCATAATGTTCACCGGATGTTATTAAAACGATTGGTTTATTCCTATATAAAAAATAATGTGGATTCTTCGGGTGCAGTGCAATTGGGCCATTCTGCGCCACTGCGATATTTAAAGAACTTATTAAAATCAATAAAAATTTGTTGTGCATGTTAATCGTTTACTATCTTTAAAAGTAAGAAAGATATTGGTTAAGATGAGTTTCGCGGTGCTGTAAATCCCGTTGCCGCAAATATTCTTTGCTTCAATAAAAGGCTGGTCTCTTATAGCGTTGGCCAGGGCCTGGGCACACTCGCCGCAGGCTTTATATTCAACAGCATTATGAACGGCGATAACGCCACAGCAGCACAATGGCAAACCTTCTGGCTCATCCCGCTTTTATTTGCCGTGGTTGTTACAATTATGTTTGCCTTTGGGTTTAAGGAAAAGGTGCGGGTTAAAGCTGGTGATTAAGCATTTTTTTGTACCAGGCTAAAGTATTTCATCGCATCATTCTTGCGTCGCACTCTTGTACGTTCTGATTATGAATGAGCTTTTTGAACAGCAGCCCGTTGCTGATAATTATTTTGCGGTACAAGAGTGCGACCCCGAGTTCCGCATTGCTCGTCGGGGTAAACTGCCCGCCTTTCACAGATGCCATGAAAGAGGAACTGTAAAACGAGCGTGGCAAGTAAAGCTTCATTAATGTTCTGCTGCCCGGTAAAAAAATTTTTTCAACTTTCCGGCAACTGAATCGTAAACTCACTTCCTTCCCCTTCTTTCGTTTCCACTTTTATTTCACCACCATGCGCTTTAATAATATCGTAGCTTAACGATAATCCCAATCCTGTTCCCTGCCCTGTTGGTTTTGTAGTAAAGAATGGTTGAAAGATTTTATCAACTACTTTTTGAGGAATGCCGTTGGCGTTGTCTTTTACATTGATTTCAACTTTGCCGTTATTTTTTTTGGTTGAGACTGAAACTATTGGTTCGTAATCTTTCAGACCTGTCAGGTCTTTTGTCGCCTGCTTCATTTTTTCATTTACTGCATAAAAAGCATTGTTGTATAAATTCAATAACACTCTCCCAATATCCTGCGGAATGATATTTATTTTACCAATGCTTTCATCAAAATCTGTTTGCATTTCTGAATTAAAAGATTTGTTTTTTGCACGAAGGCCATGATAACTTAATCTTAGATATTCATCTGCTAATACATTAATATTGGTAGGTTCTTTTGCACTGCTGCTACTGCGGCTATGTTGCAGCATTCCTTTTACAATGGCTTCGGCACGTTTGCCGTGGTGATTTATTTTTTCTTCATTTTCTTCAACATCTTTTGCCAAAGCATTTACTTCATCATAATTTCCTTTTGTAATTTCTTCTCTCATTTCTGCAAGCAACTCTTTGTTTACATCCGAAAAATTATTGACGAAGTTTAGTGGGTTCTGTATTTCATGCGCAATGCCTGCAGTAAGTTCACCAAGGCTTGCCATTTTTTCTGATTGAATGAGTTGGGACTGTGTTGCCTTTAGTTCTTCTAAAGATTGCTGGAGCTGATTGGTGCGTTTGGTTATCTTTTCTTCTAACCTGATATTTTCTCTCTTTAATTTCCTGGAGCGGTATAATGAGAATACCAAAACCAAACCACCAAAAATAACTATATACAATACATACGCCCACAAGGTTTGCCACCAAGGTGCGTTTATAGTAAATTTGAATATAGCAGGTTCGCTCCATTTTCCCTTATACATACTTGAAACCTTAAACTGATATGCCCCGGGCGGAAGGTTTAGGTAATTTTGACTGTAAAAATTGGAAGTTTTTTCGCTCCATTTTTTGTCTATCCCCTCTAATATGTACTTGTACCATGTTGTATCCTGACTACCTAAATTTGCCTGCGTAAAACGGAACTGAATGTAATTCTGATAATAAGGGAGCAGAAGATTTACAGGCATATTAAATGCATCTGAAACACTGTCCCATTGCATTTTGTCCTGTTGAGGAAACAACGTATTTGCGGGTAGGCGGCCTTCTAAATAAAAAGTATCTTTTTTAATGTTCCATAGGGTATCTTTTTTACTAATGTGCAACCAGGGCTCATCTGTGAAGTATTGGGGCTGGTCAAAAATTTCAATACCGGTAACATAAGTTTTTGGAACAGCTATATTATCATGGGTATTATCCAAAAAATTTATACCCATATCTCCCCAAAGAAACATCCCCTTTTTGGTGATAATATCCGAGGCATAACTATTGCCAATTTTGCTGATCCCCTGTGCTTTTCCGAAAGATTCAACCTTCCAGTTTTTTTCGTTAGAAGCAGAAGGCGGAGCTATTACACTTATACCTGCAGTTGTGCCGGCATAAATGCTGCCGTTATATTCGTTTAAAGAAATGATGTTATTGCTTATTAAACCTTCGTGTGTTGAAAATGCAATTACTGAATCGCCTTTTGCATTAATTATATAAATGCCTTTGCCGGTCCCTATCCACATATTATCATGCTCATCCGGCAGAAACAGTTTATTGTACCTGTCTTTCAATCCCGGTAAATCATCCAGGTGTTTCATAGTGTTCTTTACCGGATCAATTATATAGATACCGCCGGTAAAAGTAGTTACCCATACCTGTCCAAGCTTGTCCTGTTTAATGTCAGAGATTATTGTATCCTTTAATCCCTGGGCAATACCTAAATGATGAATGGTTCTTTTTTGCATATCAAGTACATCTATACCCGCTGCATCAAAGTTGGATGAACCAAGCCACATATTTCCCTCTTTATCTTTCATCATCGTTGCCTCATTTTCCGTATTCAAACCCTGTACCCGGCCAAAATGATGAATAGTTTTAAAAGCTGAATCAATGATATCTGTACCGCCGTTCGTCCCAATCCAAATGTTCCCGTTTTCCACCATCATATTTTGAACCGTATCATTGCAAAGGCCGTTAGCTTTTGTAAGTGATCTGGCTAAGCCTGTTGCTTTATCAAGAATATCTATGCCTGAGTTTAAATTGCCAATCCATATTTGCCCATGAGCATCTTCTGCTAAGGTTGCTATTTCCTTTTTTCCTTTATGCTCAATATTATTACCATTTCTATTCAGCATGTTAAGGCCGGCGCGGGTTGCTATCCAAATTTGTTGAAAGTCATCTTGCAACAAATACCGAACATCGTTGCCTGTCAAGCCGTTTGAGGTATTCAACTGTTTAATTCTGTCTGTTGCCGGATCCAGTATTTGCACGCCATTTCCAAATGTATTTACACCATTGCCGATGGTTGCTAACCAGATATTCCCCTTCTGGTCATTCATTAATCTGAATATATAACTGGCATTAAGCCCCTGATCTCTATTAAAATGTTTGATAATTCCTTGCTTCACATCAACTTCGTTTACTTCGGCGGAATCAGCCTCCGCTTTTATCCATATTCTATTACTATTGTCTTTTAACATCGAAGAGACAGAATCATTGTTTAAACCATTTTCTTTATTCAGATATTTCATCTTTCCTTTTTTCAAATCAACAATATTTATCCCTCCACCGGTAGTTGATATCCATATATTGTTACCTGCATCCTGAATTATCATGCCTGCACTTTCATTTGATAAGCCCTGTTCTTTATTAAGAGTTTTAATTGTATTTGTATTTTCATCAACGATCTTAATACCATTAGGATAAGTTGTCATCCAAACTCTATCCATATTGTCAGATAACATACTTATAATCCAGTTAGTTCCCAGTCCCCGTTCGGTTAAAAGATGCTTTATTATGCCTGCCCTTAAATCAATAATAAAAAGACCGCCTGTCGGATCTCCCCTATTACCTGTAGTGCCTACCCAAATATTCCCATTTCTGTCTTCCAGCATACTAAAAATTGAATAAGAAGGCAATACCCGAAAATATAAAAATAAATTCTGTCCATCGTAACGATACAAGCCCTGATCAGTAGCAATCCAAAGCATCCCGGTTTTGTCTTTAAGCAAACAGGTAATTTTAGTACCCATCAGGCCCTGCAGCTCCCCCAATTCGTAAACGAGGTTTGATGTTCCCCGTTTTAGATAAGGGTTACCGGCCTTTATTAATTTTGGTGGCTCTAAAACAGAAGTTTCAAACACTAACGGTTTTGATGGAAGGTTATCATAATTAAAAATAGTGTCAGGTAGTTTATCCCAGTTGAAGTTAACTTCTTCCGGTTTTTTTGCAAAAGGCAAAAATCCTGAGCTGTCGAATATTCTTACTGGCAGTTTATTGAAATCCAATTTTTTGATTAAAGGTGTTACTCCCAAAACGCTGTCCGTCCAATTTATTTTCCACGGTTCACTGAATTTTAATGACCTGCTTACCGGTTGCGGAAATTCTGTTTCGTCTGCAGGAAAGGCAATTTCTGAAGAGTGGGTGCAGGCTGATACAGTATATAAAACTGTTGTAGCAAACAGTATTTTAAAAGCAAATGGTGAGGGTAGCTTCATGATGGTAAGTTAAAGATTTTAATTTAAGGGCAGGTCTTTTTTGTACCAGCTAAAGAACATTTTTCATCGTTTCTTGTGTCACACACTTGTACTTTCTGTTCAATATGAGCTAAGCGTACAAGTGTGCGACGCAACAACAGCCTAATAATATTTTTAAGCCAGTAACATAATTATAAACTCACTTCCTTCACCTTCCTTACTTTCCACTTTTATTTCACCACCATGGGCTTTTACAATATCATAGCTAAAGCTCAAACTTGCTTCATTTTAATCAGGAAAATTATCGTGCAGGCAATTGCTGCATATATGATCCAACCGTACAAGAGTGCGTCCCGATGAAACATACGGGATTTAAAAACGCAAGAAAAGCTTAATAGAAGTACCTGTCTATGGCTAATAAAAAAAGCCTGCATGATATACTTTTATAGTCTTAAAATGCAATCAGGAACATCTGCAAAAATAAAAGAGGCTGCAAAATTGCAACCTCTTTTTAATGCTTAAATACTTATCGTTTACTTTTATTTTACAATAACAAGTTTACCCATTTGTATTACTGAACCTGTTTGAATTTTAATAAAATAAACACCGTTTGCCAGGTTGCCAATATCTAACTTCCTGGTATTTGCTCCTTCGTTAACTGCAAATGTCTTGCTTAAAACCACCGATCCGGTTTGGTTAACCACCGAAACTGAAGCATTACCGCCCGCTTCTGCATTAAAAGCAAGGTTAGCTACTGTGCTTGCAGGGTTGGGATATACGGAGAATTGATTGCTTAAGGAAGTAGCCATATAATCAATGCTCATACTATTTGTTCCGGGTGCAGCGGCTTGTACCCTTAGCGTGTAGCAAACGCTGGCATTGAAAGTTGAGGCACTTTTTGGATAGACCCTTGCATAATAAGTGCCTGCCGTTGCTGCGCCGGTGATAGTTTCGTTGGTGGTGCCCGATTTGGCAGATACCTGTATTACAGCACCTGCGCTGTTGAGTAAAGACAGTTGATAGTTTGCAGGTAATGTTGTTAATGTAAGGGTTATTGTGCCGCTGGTTGTTACAACGAATTTGTAATAATCATTATCGTTGCTCACATCGATCAAACCTTTAATATCAGTATTCAGTGGTATGGTAGCTGCGCCGGATGTACTGCCATTGGTGCTCACATCATAGATACCCGGGCAGGTTGTTGCTCCAGGCAAAGTGGTAAACTGTGCCTGTATATAATTGCCTGCGCCTGCTGCACAATTGATCCTTACCCTGTAATCGTAGGTTGTACCGGCCAATAAACCTGCAAGGTTAACTGAAGTAGATGTTGTGGCTGTAGCAGCATTGATCCAGGTTGATGATGTGGTTGCTTTATAGTCTACATCATAACTGTTGGCACTTGCATCTGTATTCCAGCCAAGGGTAGCAGTTGTTTGTGTAATGGCCGAAGCTGTTAATCCCGCAGCGTCTGCGCAAAGTGCTGGGGATGTAATGGTGAAATTGGTATTGGAAATATCAAAGAAGATATTACCAACTGCCTCAACTTTTATACGGTTGGTGGTACCCTGCGTTGCAGGAACAGTAATAACTTCTGTACCATCATTAGCAGTTGCAGAAGCTAAAACAGTAGAGAATGTGTTTCCGCCATCAGTAGATAATAAAATATTTACTGCAGCACAATTTACCGATCCTGCATTGGTGCCATTAACACTCCAGGTAACAGTGGCTGTGCTTCCTGCACTCCATGTAACATTTGTGTTAGGCGCTGTAACCGCGAATGGGCCTGATGTATTGGTTACCGTGACTACTGCATCAGCAAAAGCTGTTTGGCCAATTGCAAGAGGGGCAGTTGAACTGTAAGCATGATTATCCCTAACAGTTAACCTGAAGTTCAGCGTTCTTGAAACAGAACTCAATGCTTCTATGTTTGTACCTGCATCACCACCGGGCAATACCGGGGTTACATTTAAACCAGCGAGGATCGTTGACAATTTTGGAAATAAACGTGTACCAGATGCGGTTGGGCTAAAGGATAGCCAGTTAGGTCCGGTTGTTTTTGTAATAGATGCAATACTGCCTGTACCTGATGTTGTTGAATTATCATTCTGCTCCCAGCAATACGTAAGGGCATCACCGTTGGCATCAGTGGCAGAACCAGTAAGTGCAAAAGGGGTACTGATGGGAATGGTGTAATTGCTAACCGCTGCAATAACCGGGGCTGCATTATTGGCTGTAATGTTTGTACTTACAGGGCAGGTCTTGGCAGCCAGATTGGTCTGTATCTGTGCTATGGAAGTTTCGTGATATATATCAATGGAATGGGGGGCCACATCCTGGCTTGTGATACCTGCATAACCCATAATAGTAATGCCCGAACCGATTTCTTTATTTTGGCCTGTACCTTCAAGTGAATTTGAAAAAGTATGATTAGCACCCAACTGGTGGCCAACTTCGTGTACTACATAATCAATATCGAAATTGTCTCCCTGCGGAATTCCGTCAGCAGGTGAAGTAATGCCACTTCCTTTAGAACCATTTACACAAACGCAACCAATGCAGCCTGCATTTCCACCACCGCCTGAAGCACCGAACATGTGACCAATATCATAATTGGCTTCTCCTATCTTTGAAGTTAACGTTGACTGCAACTGGGAATTCCAGTTTGATAATGTTGTATAAGGATCAGTTGACGGGTTATAATAAATTACTGCTGTGTCGTTTGCAATAAGATTCAGGTGCAATGCCAGGTCTTTTTCATAACAACCGTTACACCTGGTTAGTGTTGCATTAAAAGCAGCCAGAACAAGTGCTACCTGTGCAGAGCTTGTTGCGCCAAAATAGTTGGAGTATTCCCCATTGCAGGATTGAGCAAGGCGCATGGTCTTTAATTGGCCGGTTGAACTCCCGCTTGATAAGCCTTTATTTAAAATCTGGGCGTTTATATCAGACACCATTACCTGTTCTTGTGTGGTGCAGGTCCATGGCAAATTACCTTTTTCCCTGTGCGTTCTGTACACGGAATAAACGCTGTGGTCTTTTGAATAGGGTTCAATGAATTCGTCGTCTTTTTCTGTTCTAAAGACCATGGTCTGTATTCCCTGCGGAGAGATGCTCAATTTTAAAGTAGCATATTTATCGGTAATTCCTTTACCCGAAAAAGCCCTGATCTCAGGGAACACCGCTTGTAAAGCAGGCTCAAAATTGGAGGCTTCTGTTACTTCAAATTGTTCCAGCATACCATCAGCATTTGGCAACGAAATAACCGCCGAATGCTTACTTACATTATTGTCCAGGATGGCAAATAAGTCTTGTTTTAAAGAAACAAGATTTAAGTTAAACAACTTAAATTCTTTAGGGTAACTAAGCCTTGCAACGGCTTTGTCTGTTAAAATACTGCTGCGGCTTTCACTGTTGGCAGACCAAAATTTGTCGTTTTGTGAAAACCCTAAAGTCGCAATTAAAGCGAACATTGATGTGAATAATAAAACTTTTTTCATGTTATTAATTTTAATTTAAAAAGCAGTGTAAGGCATAGGTGATAGCAAAAAATATTTTTAAAAAGCCAGAGTAATTCCAGCTTAAGCATTTTTAAGAGATAGTTTATTAAAGACTGTAAAAGATTTTTTATCGGGAAAGATTCATACTCATGGGTATGAAATTATCCCGGTGATTTGCAAAAAATCAATGAATGAGTAAAGAAATAAGAGGTTAGTTTTTTCATTGTTATTGTAATTTATTAGATATGCCGGGTTTTATGAGTTGATAAATGTATAAATTATTATCAAAGTAAATCTTATTTTTTTACGGGTTGGCTTTAACCGGCATAAAGGAGAAGGATTAATGCGTTTTTAATTAGAAAGGATTTTTTCCTGATCTTGTTGATCTTATGAATAACAACGGCATTTCAGGTACCTGGTAAGCTCTCTGATATTCCCTTTTTTTAATTATTGGGGATAGACTATTTGCTCAACATCATTTGCCGGTGGCAATAGCTACAGGGTTTTAGTGTACAGGCAGTATATAGGGCTTATATAGGGAGTATAATGGGAGTAAGGATTTTTAGATTTTAGCAGATTTTGAAAATAAGTGCTATTGAAAACACCCGGCCACCGTAAACCGGAATACGGCAGCGGGATGCAGCTTTGTTCAGGAAACCGTAACCTGGCCGGTATAAATACTGCTGGCAATGTTTTTGCCATCAGCCGAAATAAAAGCAATATAGGTTTCCACTGTTTGCCCGCTGAAGGTGGATACATCCAGTGTATCGTTAACCGCACTTCGTGCCGCACTGCCGGTGGTGTAAATACTCAAGTTAAGCACAGGGCAGTAAGCCAGCAGCATCGCTAGGTCAGTAGCTTTTACCCTGCATACCTGGCGCAAATTTGGCTTACTTCCTTTTATTAAAATTTTAGGTAAAATATATTACCTAAAACAAGATGTAGAAAGACTATTGCTAAATCACTGGCATTGCAATAAGCCAAAGGAAAAAAAGAAGAAAGTGGGTTACTTGTTTTTTTGAGCCAGGGGCTAGAACAATGATGAAGCTTTAGTTGCGTCGCACTCTTGTACTGTTGGATTATGAATAAGCTTTTAATGAAGCGAGGATTTAACTTAATCAGCTAAAAAATTACATGATAATTCAAATATAATTAAACAGGTATTATGGCTATATTCGTTAAGCTTTTAACTTTTAAATAATGGTTGTCTAATGCTTAAATCCTTTTTATTTTGAAACCCTGACTAAGATGAACTCAAAACAACTTCTTTCGGAAAGAGATATTTGCACAAAGTTTATCACACCTGCACTTGAAAATGCTAAGTGGGACAAGCAGACACAGATATTAGAGGAAGTAAGTTTTACTGACGGTAAAATAATTGTTCGGGGAAAAATGACGGCAAGAGGAGCAAGAAAAAGAGCCGATTACATTCTCTATCACAAACCGAATATGGCAATTGCCATCATTGAAGCTAAGGACAACAACCATTTAGTAGGCGATGGAATTCAACAAGCGTTGGACTATGCTGAAAGTTTGGACATCCTTTTTGTTTTCAGTAGCAACGGTGACGGCTTTTTATTTCATGATAAAACAGCAACCGAAGGAAACATTGAAACCGAAATTGCTTTAGAAGATTTCCCCACCCCCGAACAACTTTGGGAAAAATATTTAATCTTCAAAGGCATCCCGAAAAATCGGGATGCCGAAAGAGTTATTTCGCAAGATTATTATTTTGATGGTAGCGGACGGAAGCCAAGATACTA
>JANXWM010000796.1 GCA_025351145.1 Chitinophagaceae bacterium | reverse complement strand
ACTTATGCCCAGCTTACGCATGGTAATTACATCAAGCTTCTCACGCAGCATAGCCAATGGAACTTCGTAAATTGTTGGCGCATCCATCGCCTCAATTACCGCTTCGAGTTTTACGTTACAGAACAAGGCAATCTTCCGTTTAATATCGTTGCCAAGTGGTTGCTCTGTACGTGCTACGATTATATCCGGGTGTACACCTGTTTCGCTCAGCATTTTTACACTGTGCTGCGTTGGTTTTGTTTTTAATTCTTTTGCTGCCCTCAGGTAAGGTATCAGCGTAAGATGGATTACCACCACATCCTGCTCTGGCAGTTCCCATTGAATCTGGCGAACGGCTTCAATAAAAGGAAGGCTCTCAATATCGCCCACGGTACCGCCAATTTCTGTAATTATTATATCGAATTTGCCGCCTTTGCCAAGCAGCAGCATACGGCGTTTTATTTCATCGGTAATATGCGGCACTACCTGTACGGTTTTGCCCAAAAAATCACCAGCCCTTTCGCGGTTAATTACTGTTTGGTAAATACGCCCGGTAGTAACATTGTTTGCCTGTGAAGTGTAAATGCTCAGGAAGCGTTCGTAATGGCCAAGATCCAGGTCCGTTTCGGCACCATCTTCTGTTACATAACATTCCCCGTGTTCATAAGGGTTAAGTGTACCCGGATCTACATTAATGTAAGGATCGAACTTTTGAATGGTAACAGTAAAGCCCCTTGCCTGTAATAGTTTGGCGAGACTTGCGGCAATAATGCCTTTCCCTAAACTGCTGGTTACACCACCGGTAACAAAAACATACTTGGCCATAATTGTATGGTTAAATTTCCATCCTCAAAATAAGGATAATGAATAAATCTATTTTGTACTAAGCTTTATATTTACAATTAAGCTTTTCTTGCGTCGCACTCTTCAGCGTTCTGAACAAAATCAAACAAAAAAAATAAACACAGGAACAAAAAATGAAACTTGTTCAGCGTTTTTTTAACTTTAAAATAATTGGTAAGTCCGGTTAGACCTAAGCGGAGAAAAATAAATTCTCGGAGGTCATGCAAACGTAAAGCTATTTTCCGGCTCAAAAAAATCTTGATTGGCCTCCTGTTAAAAAATTGTAATTAAAAGAACCTTTCTACTTTTACTATGTTACTAAAAACCAAATACGTTAACCAAAAATTTCTTTATGAAAAAAATTACAGCACTGTTTGTTTCAGCTTTCTTTTTTTACGCAGCTTTTGCACAAACAAACATGAGTTGCTGCTTACTTGCAGCCACAGAAAAATTTGCACAAAATGCATCAGATAAATCTTTTATTATGTCGCACGAAGAACCGCTACCATTTGTATTTACCAGCGAAAGGGGCGGAGATATTACCTACAAAGCTGCCGATGGCACCGATGCCCACGCCTGGGAAATAAAAGCCAAATCAAAAACGGACTACTATCTTTTTGTTATTCACGAATGGTGGGGGCTTAACGATTACATTAAACAGGAGAGCGAAAAACTAAGCAACGATCTTGGTGTAAACGTAATAGCGCTCGACCTCTACGATAAACAGGTTGCCAGCACCCGTGAAGATGCAGGCAAGTACATGCAAAGCGTAAAAACAGACCGGGCTACGGCCATTATTAAAGGTGCTTACGCTTATGCAGGCAGCAAGGCAAAAGTATTTACCATTGGATGGTGCTTTGGCGGCGGATGGAGTTTGCAGGCTTCCATTGAAGGTGGCAAACAGGCTGTTGGCTGTATGATGTATTATGGCCAGCCCGAAAAAGATATAAACAGGCTTAAAACGCTCAACTGCGATGTACTTGGTTTTTTCGCCAACAAAGACCAGTGGATTACTCCAAAAGTGGTAGACGATTTTAAAGCAAACATGAAAGCTGCCGGTAAAAACCAAACCATTTACCAGTACGATGCAGACCATGCTTTTGCCAACCCAAGCAATCCTGTTTACGACAAAGCTGCTACTGAAGATGCTTACAGTAAAGTGCTTGCTTTTGTAAAAGAGCGTATCAAATAAATTTCAAAAATATTTTTATAAAAGCCATCTCTAAACGGGTGGCTTTTTTATTTCGGGCTATTCTTTTTTATTAACCAAACTGTAGAACAGGAATGAAGCTTTCGTTGCGTCGCACTCTTGTACGCTTGGATCATGAATCAGCTTTTACCGCAGCGAAGGTTGAAACCCTC
>JANXWM010000492.1 GCA_025351145.1 Chitinophagaceae bacterium | reverse complement strand
TACTGCACCATAAAATCACTTTCAAAACGTTCAGGTGCGTTTACTTCATTTTCCGTATAGGGTATAAAATGATTAACGATGCTCCATTTTTTGCCGTTCCATTCTAAGTTATTGGCGCTGGCGGTAAGGTTGCTGCCATTAAATAACATCCATATTAGACAATCAGTTTTGAATTCGTTGTTTAAGGGTTGTGTAGGTTGTAAAAACTGATCCCGGTCGTTAGTCCAAGTTTGCTTAATAATTTTCCGAACAGAAAACATAACTGCAACTTGCCAAAGATTTTCTGAAGTTACAAAATAACCACCTGCGTGACCAATTGAATGAACCGAAGAGAAAATCGCTGTCATCGTTCCTGAGTTTTGCAAATCATTTCCATTACAGAAAAAATGAGCAATTGCATTATCAGACCATGTTGAATTTCTTACATGAGTTGTCCTTAATGTTGGTGTAACAGCATTAATGAGTGGAACAACGTCTGTATTATTCTTTTTGACTCTCGTAATCCACTCACTTAAAAAAGTATTACTTGATAAGTTGTAAAACATTTTACTACCAATCGGATTAGCTTCTTTATTCAATACTTCAGTAGTTATTTCTGTTATGGGTGTCTTGTTAGTTGACTGCTGATTTGTTTTCCAAATCAAAAAGCCAATTGGAAAATTTCCTTTTAATCCATCAAAAGATTTGCTGTGAACAATAAATCCGTCAAGATATTTTGCATTCCACATCTCTCTGAATTTCTCAAAGTTTGAAGCATTTACATACTTCACCTTGCTGAACATTGCTAGAGTTGCAGTTGGTATTTCTTTCAATATGCGTATAACAAATTGTGTAAATAATTCACGTGAAGCATAACCAAAATCACCCAGGCTCCTTGAAACTTTTGTATTTGCAACATCTGTTTTCCCTTCATTGCCTTGTGAGTTCGCCGCTTCCGCATAAGGAGGGTTTATCAAAACCAAAATCTTCTTCTTTTCAGCAATTGCCTTACGTAAGCTTTCAGGAATTTTATTGGTAAGGGTGTAATCAATTTTGCCATCATCGGTTATATCATCATTTAAGTAATCATACTGAAAACGGGTAGCTGCTACGCAGGTTTTAGCAGCTTTCATTACATCTACATCTGGCTTGTCAAGTGTACTCATGTAAATATTTCGCGGATTGCTGTGCTTTACTTCGAGGTTGCCTACGCCGCAGCACATATCCCATACTATATACTCTTTCTGCCAATTATTGCCGAGTGTTTCGGTTAGCTTATCGTAAGCTTTATCAACTACCGCTAAAGGTGTATAGTAAGCACCTTTAAAACTGCGCTCATCAAGCGGAATAAGGCTATCCCGCCTTTCGAGTAAATAGTTTCTATATTCCTGCTTAGGCGGGCGGTGGTAAATAGCCCAAAACTGCCTGTAACCTTCGCGGCTGCCAAGCTCGTACAAACTGCCATTGAGCGAAAATACAGGAGCGTTGTTTTTATGTAATAGTTCAGCAGGGAGATTAACATGGGTGCTTACTGTGCCATCGCTCATAATATCTGCAAAAAACAATAAGGCATAATCTTCGGCAGCTACTCCTTTTATTTCCTGGCCTATCATTACCACCCATTTATCAAAAACCTGCTTTAAATTATCCGGAGTTATTTGTGTACGAATAATGTCGCCTGTTTTAATGGCGTTTTTGATAGTGTTTATAAATTCCTCTTCATGGGTTTCTATTTTAAAACTTACCAGGTAAGTTCCAATATAAGCTGACACTACATCTAATGCTTCCTGTGTATAGCCACTTGCACTTTTACCCCATTTAACAGGTTGCTTTTTATCAGATAAAAGCGGCAGTGCGTCTGCCGTTTTCATAATAGCAGCTTTTTTAGCATCAATAACACATAAAAGAGGTGGCACTGTTTCACCTTTATTCAATGCCTGCTGTACGTAATGCAGCAATTGGGTAAACATTTGATAAGTGCTGTGCTTGTAACCATCTTTAGCCTCAAACCAGATTTCTTTGGTTTGTATGTCATAAAGATTTTTAGAATAATTTTTAAGCCCAGTGCTTTTATGTAAACATCCTTTACATCTTCTTCACTTTTGGATTGTTGCAGTTTTTCATAAAGGGTCATAATTTTCTATTTTATGGGCAAACAATACTATTTTTTTTGTTTTAAGTATAACAGGTCTCATTGCGAATGTATGATTAAATAGCTTCCTGCTGCGTGGTGTCCGCCCGGTTAGTCCTGCCAAGATTCCTTTCTCCACGAACCTTTATCGTGTTTTATTCCAGTGCGTGGGAACCTCACCGAGCATCTGGGCGGCACCGGGGCATCCTTCATTTTATTTTGCACATATGCACCAGGGCGGAGGAAGACAAGTAGCAAATGTGTGAAGGAAATAAAACGAATCAATCCAAACACAAAACCCATTTATCAAAAACAGTTTCATTTTCTTAACCGGATGTTGTATTTTTCCAAAAGATGCCATTTGTACAGGCGATAAAGTGATTGCGACGCAACGATGATGCCATGAAATACTAAAGCTGGTATCCCAAAAAATATTAAAACCCATATTGGGGAACATATAAAATCTATCGTAAAAAAAACCTTTAATTATTTACCATGAAATATGTATCGCTTATCATCCTGTTTTCAGTTGCCGCATTTAGTGTGCAGGCACAAACAGACAATAAAATTGTAATTGGAAAAGTTGACAGTGTTTACTCTACCATACTCAAAGAGCAAAGAAAGATTTGGGTATATGTTCCTGATATGCTTAACGGCAACCATGACACCAGTCAGCGTTATCCGGTTGTGTACCTGCTGGATGGTGATGGGCATTTTGAATCTGTAGTGGGAATGATTCAACAACTAAGTGAAATAAATGGCAATACTATTTGCCCTGACATGATTGTGGTAGGCATCCCAAACACAGACAGGACAAGGGATTTAACCCCAACACATATTGCAAGCGACCCGCCCATGATGGACAGTAATTTTTCAAGAACCACGGGCGGTGGCGAAAATTTTGTTTCGTTCATCGAGAAAGAATTGATGCCGCACATTGATTCTCTGTATCCCACTCAACCATATAAAATGCTGATCGGTCATTCCTTTGGCGGCTTAACTGTAATGAACATGCTTACCAACCACACAAAATTATTTAATGCTTATATCGCTATAGACCCAAGCATGTGGTACGATCAGGAGCGTTTTTTAAAAGCTACAGAAAAGAAGCTGACAGAGAAAAAATATGATGGTATAAAGCTGTACTTAGGCATTGCCAACACTATGCCCGATGGAATGACACTCGATAAAATGAAGAAAGATACCACCGCAGATACAAGGCATATCCGTTCTATTTTTGCGCTTGATCAGTTTATAAAAGCGAACCCGCAAAACGGTTTAAAGTTTGCCAGTAAATATTATGCTGACGACGACCACGGCTCTGTTCCCCTCACGAGTGAATACGATGGGTTGCGGTCTATTTTCGGTTATTTCCGTTTAAAATTAACACGCAACGATTTTACAGATACTACTGCTGCATTAGCAACAAAATATAAGAAGCATTACGAAACTGTTTCAAAAGAATTTGGTTATACCATTGCGCCGCCAGAATTACTGATCAACAGTTTTGGCTACCAGGCAATGGGCAGTAAACAATATGCAAAAGCTTCTGCTTTATTTCAAATGAATATTACCAATTACCCAAACAGCGGTAACGTGTACGATTCGTATGGCGATCTTTTCGCTGCCAAAAAAGATACACTCAATGCCATCTCGTTTTATCAAAAAGCGCTTGCTATAAATAACAATGCAGATACCAAACAGAAATTGCTGGAGATGCAGGGAAAAGCAAGTTTCACCCTCTCCCCGCAAGACCTCCAAAAGTATGTTGCCGACTTTGAATTTGAAGGCATTACTGCTACAGCTACCACCACAATAAAAGACAATGCACTCATGGCTTCAGTGCCCGGCCAGGGAGACTTTGAACTTGTCCCCGTGTCGCCCGATACATTCAGGATAAAGGGGATGGAAGGCTATAAAGTGCATTTTGAAATGGAGGGCAATAAACTGCTTGGGTTTACTTCTACACAGCCAGACGGAACCTATAAAGCACACATAAAACAGTAATGCTGTTGCCTTAACTGGTTAAATATTTTTTGAGCCGGGCTTTTGTTCTTTGTGAGGCTTTACTTGCGTCGCACTCTTGTACATTCTTAACGTTGAGCGGCCATGTGCAGCAGCGTTATTTTTTCGCAAACAACTCCAAAGGTTTGTGCGTAGCTGCAGAATATCTTGAAGAACGGATATTTTCTTGAACACGGATTTTGCAGCTGGGTGTATTGGCTGTTGATAGTCGCCAATTGATATGCTGTACAAATGTGCGACGCAAGGGACGATGCCCAAAGAACCGCTGTTTGGCTCAAAAAAAATAATGCACAATTTGGGTTAAACCTAAACACTGTAAAGAATTCAGGTATCATGAATATAAAATTTCAGTGTGCCAAACTTTGCCCTAATTTTATAAATATCATTTCTTCACCGGGGGTATTATTATGAAGTCTATTGCTTATATTTTATTTGTTTTTTCTATCCCGCTTTGTAATAATATTTACGCTCAGCATTGCGATACAGTTACCTACCAGTCCATGTATTGGGCAGATGGTTTTAGCGGCCTTTTTCCACAAAAATTATTTGTAACTGCCGATAATATATTTACAACCGGAATAAGTTCCCCTGTTAATACCGAACAGCCCGAAGCCGGTGAAGTAATGCTGATGAAACTTACCGCAAGGGGCACACCGCTATGGTGTAAAAATATTGGCAACTCCGGCCTTCCCTTTCAAAATGACGACTTTGCGCAGGATGCCATAAAAACAAATGATGGAGGTTTTGTTTTTGCAGGAAACACGCAGGCTGATAATAACAGTCATGAAGATGGCTGGCTTGCAAAGATTGATGCGAATGGCAAAGTGGTGTGGACCGAAATTTTTGATTCGCAGGCCAGCCGGCTCTTTAAAGTAATACAATTAAATGATGGAAGCTTTGCTGCTATTGGCGTATCGTACACCAACTTCGAATATGACAGTTATGGTAATTTGACAAATCTTTACAACAGTGAAGCATACATTGTGCACGTGGATAAAAATGGCAACCTGCTGTGGTCAAGGTCTTTTTTTTCGAAGCAGATCAATTCCCTCTTTTCTATAACGCAGTTGCAGGATGGCAACCTTGTTATACTTGGCGAAACAAAAGATAATGGAATAACTGATCCCTGGTTTCGTTATATAGCAAAAGTAGATTTTACCACAGGCAAATTTATATGGACAAATGGCTATCAATATCCGGAGACAGGTTACTGGCAGCTTGAAGTAAAAGAAATGCCCGATGGCAGGATTTGCATACACAACGGAAGTAATGTGAGCTATTTTGATGAGAAGGGAAATGCTTTAAAAAATATTTTTTTTACACTTTCTGATAATTCCTGGGATGGGCAATTTGTAAAGTACATTGGCACCGGGCTGCCGGGTGAAGATTATTATTATGCATTCAAGTACCGCTATCTTTATTTATTTAAAATAAAAAATGATTCTGCGGTAATATGGGCACATAGTTATTCTGTTAAGTCGTTGCCAGGCACTGTTTCGGAAATGCGCGACGTAGTTATGGCAAACAATGGTTTTTATATGCTTTCAGAAATACAAACACAGGATTTTCCAAATCCCGGTTTTATTAATTATTATCCCTACCTGCTAAAAACAGATGGCGAAGGCAATACCCCCTGCGCCGATACTTTAGCAACAGCATTTAAATTTTCCAGCCCGGATGTGCTGGGCAATTTTACAATCAACTTTACAGATAATGGATCGCCGCTAATACCACTTTTCAGGGCGCTGCATTCAAATGACAACGCACCGCACCAGGCCAAAGATTGTTATCAATTCAGTTGCTGCAATGATACACTCATTTATAAAAAAGCTTTTGTTTGTGAAGGAAGCAGTTATACACTTCCCGATGGAAATACCGTTTCTGCCGCGGGGGTTTATCCAACTGCTTTCAAAACTTTCAAAGGCTGCGACAGTGTGATCTATACCACTATAAACCTGCAGCAAAATGTAAAAGTTTCTTTGGGAAATGACACTTGTTTTGCAAATGGAAATCCCATCACTTATAAATTATCTTTCCCGCAGCAGGTACAATACCGATGGCAGAATGGCTCTCCAGATTCAATGTATGCTATTACACAACCGGGTGAATATTGGGTAAAAGTATCCACTGCCTGCAACAGTTCTGTAGATACATTGGTTGTGTTCAGCAACTGCGAATTCCCTGTGTATATACCGAGCGCTTTCACGCCCAACTACGATGGGCATAACGATGTTTTCCGGGTGCTGAATTTTCATAACCAGCATTTATTAAACATGAGTATTTACAACAGGTTTGGGCAAAAAATATTCTTTACAGCAGATCTTGCCAGGGGTTGGGATGGAAGAACAAACGGAACCATGCAACAAACCGGAACTTATATTTACATCGTTAAATACAACGACATTTCCGGTCATTATCACGAGCAAAAGGGAACAGTGGTTTTAATAAGATAAACTTTGCTTAGGAGAAGTAATAAAAATTTATGGAGCAGGCTTTTGTACTGCTATAAAGCTTTTCTTCTCGCCAGGGCGGGACTCTTGTACGGTTAAAACTTTATTGAACAGAAAAATACAAAATAAAATCACTACAATTTTAAAAGCCGGGCCTGCAATAAGGCAGGTATAAATTTTGCTCACTGAATATTAGTAGCAGACTGTTTTAAATAAAGGGTTACAGTATTATAAAAATCTATGGTAACTGCGAAAATAAAATAGTTAGCTTTAACAAATAAAACACAACAACATGAACAGGAACAGTGGAGGCGTTCTGTATTTCCTTTTAGGAATATATTCAATAATGATAAGCTGGTATTATAACCACTCCATTATTTTGCTGATTATACATTATATATTCTGGCCGGTTTACCTGGTGTACGAATTGATAACAGGGCACCTCTCCCACGATATGTGGAAAACAATACCCCAATCGTATTTTAATTAGCAGCTTTATTTTTTTATAAAATAAAAAATCTCAGGAGTAAAATCGCTGAGATTTTTTTATTTGTATGTGTTACCTTCTCAATAAAAAGTAACCTGCTTGCAGATCGAACTTGCTTATTACTCCGGATTGTATGCATACACCACACGGTAAGCAGTTTTGCGCAGGCTGGACGATACCTGGCCCACAGCAAGATCTTCCGCCTGTGGTGTGGGGTCGCAAACTGAATATTTACTGCCATTATAAATAACAGGCTTACCAACAGGTTTATTGAATTTTACTGCAACAGTTACGTGAGTTGGATACAGCAACACAATCATGGGCAGGTTATAAATCTCTTTTACAAAATAAAAGAATAGCCCTGCCCTGTCGTCACAATCACTGTGATCATAAAGTAAAGTCTGCTCAGGCGACAAACGCTTTTCTTTTCCAAAGTTATCCTGGTCGTTCTCAAACAAAAATGCATACCGCGTAAACCGCATTAAATAATCAATGCCTTTCTCCTGGCTCATACCTGCCATATTTTTTTTAAGTACCGGGATAAGTGAACTATACGTTTCCCTGCTAAGCGGAATATTAAAATACGATTCAAAATCAACGATGGGGTAATTAGCAAAAATATTTTTAACCTGCGGGTTCAGCATTACTTTAAAGTTATAAACTTTATCATCATAAGTAAACTGAAGATCTTTCTCCCGGTAATCGCAGGCTTTAAAATCGGGCATTTGAGTAACACGGTACGAGAAAGCATTTTGTGCCCCGGCAATATGCACCGGCACAGGCTGAACAGTATCGTTATCAATATCTGTTTTGCCGTAATCATGTGCATTTAAACAAACATATTGTTTGCCATTATTTATGTAAAATGGAATATCATAAATATTCTCATCGCTGCGCACATAAAAAAGCAATTCATCTTTTGCGGTACAAAGTGTTGCATCGTATCCAGACTTTGATAAAAGGAACCACTTATACAAAGTATAACGTAAATAATTTTCATTCTTTGCACTTATTTGCTGTGCAGTTTTACGGATTAACTGATAGTAAAGCCAGTCGTTAAGCCCATGTTTTTCTTTATATTCAATAAGGGTATCAATTATTGCCTGATAATGAGCTGTATTGATTTTGCTGCAAAAAGCTTCAATAGTTTCTGCAGAAAGCGGGGCATTAAAAGATACAAATACAGAGCTATCTGTTTTTATATCAATCGTGTCATCAAAAAATTCAAAGTTTATATCCAGTGCATTACGCTGTACCTGCGAAACTGCGGTTGATGAGTTTAGCAAAGCTGTAATAACCAATATTAAAAAACCTGTTTTCAATTTTCATTTTATGTAACCAATAAAATTATAAAAAGTAACAGTAATTTAATATTAAGTTTTGTCTTTAGTTTACCGGGGGAGTAAAAGATTTATAGACCAGGCTGAAGAATATGAATGAAGCTTTTGTTGCGTCGCACTCTTGT
>JANXWM010000650.1 GCA_025351145.1 Chitinophagaceae bacterium | reverse complement strand
GGCCCGGCAGCAGATATGCTGTTCATCGTTCCTTGCGTCGCACTCTTGTACTGCAGGAATTTTGAGGAGCCGCGGTTCAATAATAAAGTTGTTATGTTTTGGCAACGGCTTATGCAGTGCAGCCTGTAGCTGAATAATGTTCAGAACGTACAAGTGAGTGACACAACAAAAGCTGAATAAGACCTCCGCTGCCGGCAAACAAAGAAAAAACCCCGTAACGGCATCACTCAAAAAGACGATTGTAATGCTGAGAAATTAGATTCAATTTTATGGGGAATTTTTCTGTATAACATCAATCACCAAAATACTGCCACTGCAGTACAAATTAATTACCCGTATGAAAAAGTTTCCGTACCTGTTGGCCGCGTTCTTTTGTGTAAGCGGTTTTACATTAAAAGCACAAAATATATTCCCGGCTACCGGCGCAGCAGGCATAGGCACTACCCTGCCCAATGCTTCAGCTTTGCTTGATATAACCTCTACATCAAAAGGCATGTTAACACCGAGGATGACGATGGCTCAACGCAATGCTATTGCAACACCGGCAACAGGATTATTTATATACCAGACAAACGGAACACCGGGCTTTTATTATTACAGTGGCACTGCTTGGACAGCCGTATCAGCTAAGGGTGCAAATACCAGTTTGTCAAACCTTATAACAACCTCGATCAATGCAGCGTTGCTGCCCAAAACAACAGCAACTTACGATCTTGGTTCTGCCTCACTCAAATGGGCCAACGGCTATTACTCAGGTGCTGTGCAGGTGGGGGCAGCTCCGGCAAGCCCGGCTGCGGGAATGATACAATGGGACGGTGCCGATTTTCAGGGTTATAATGGTGCATCATGGCTTTCTTTAACCGCCGGTGGTGGTGGAGGCGGAGGTCAATGGGCTACTACCGGTTCAAATATTTATAATACCAACACAGGCAGTGTTGCTGCCGGGCAGTTGTTAGTAAGCCCTTTCGCGGGTGATAACAGGGTTACAATAGGTAGACCGGATGATCCCTTCAATCCCTCTTTCAGTGGCAATGATCTTGCTATCTATAATCCCGATGGGCTTAACGGAATGGCTTTTTATAACTCAGCCACATCAGCAAACTGGTACAGCACCACTAATTTTGCTTTAATGCCAAATGGAGGAAACGGATTTGTTGGTATTGGCACTGCAACCCCCGGTACAAAATTGCAGGTGCTTACTGGCGATGCGAGTTATGGCCTTACTCATACCAACGGTGTGGTAACAGTAGGTTCTTATATAGGAAACAATGGCGGTTGGCTCGGTACAAAATCAAATCACCCGTTGTATTTTTTTGCCAACAACAGTAATCCATATATGACCATTACCACTGCGGGTAATGTTGGTGTAGGTACGATAAACCCTTCTGCAAAATTCCAGGTGCAAACGGGTGATTACAGTTTTGGCCTTACCCATACCAACGGTGTGGTTACTGTGGGTTCTTATGTTGGAAGCGGTGGCGGTTGGTACGGCACTCAATCAAATCACCCTTTATACTTTTTTACCAACAATAGTGGTGCATTAATGACCGTAACAACGACCGGTAATGTTGGCATAGGTACAATTAGCCCACTTTATAAACTATCCGTGAACGGAACCATACAGGCCAAAGAAGTAAGAGTTGAAACGGGATGGGCCGATTTTGTTTTTGAAAAAAATTATAAACTCCGCTCTTTGAATGAAGTGGAAAATTATATCACGCAAAACAATCATCTGCCCGATATGCCATCTGCAAAAGAAGTACAAAAAAATGGGCTGCCCGTAGCAGATACAGAAACCAAAATGATGCAAAAGATCGAAGAGCTTACCCTTTATGTAATTCAGATGCAGAAAGAAATTGATCAGCTTAAAGCCAAAAACAAATGAGAAAGACCATACTGAAAAAATCAGTTTTGCTGTCGCTCTTCTCCATGATCATTCTTTTTGCAAATGCACAGCAAAACATACCGCTTCCTTACAAGCTTGACAAGGCGGCTTTAAAAAATGCCCTTGAGTTTGAGAAGAACAATCACCCCTTAGCAACTTCACCCGTTGTAATACGTGTCTTTTTTCGTATTGTAGACCCGGTGGGAGGAATAAATCCTGATATAACAGAAGATCAGATAGCACAGGATTTTAAACACCTCGTAGGCGCCTATTCAAAAGACAATATTTGTTTTATAAATATGGGGTACGATTATATTTTCAATACCGCACTTGATACTTTTAATACAAGCAAGGATAACTATAAAATATTTCTTCCTTATGGACTGCAAAACTGCATCACCGTTTTTTATATCGACAGGTTGGGTGGCAAGAATAACTCAAGCGGAGGAGGATATTCAGGTATTACATACGGTGTACCAAGTGCATGGTCTATTATAGCTAAATCATATGCCGGTAAAGGCGTTGTAGAACATGAGCTGGGTCATTGCTTTGGACTGTTGCACACTTTCGATTATGTAAATGGAAACGGGTTAGAAAATATTGATGGTACTAATGGTTCAACTTCTGCGGATTTAATTGCTGATACAAAGGCTGACCCTTATGCGTTCGCATATGAAAATTTTTCAACTTGTTTTTCGACTACTAATGGTGGCTGTACATATAGCGGAACCTGCACAGATCTTAAAACCAGATCAGATTACAGTCCGCCATATACGAATTTGATGAGCTATTGGTGCAGTTCTTTCTATCCATCTTACATTATCACAAACGGGCAATACACAAGGGTAACTTCATTCATAAATACGGCATCAGCATTATTGCCCACAGAATCTGCATTAACGGCAGTTGATGGCCCCTACAGCCTGAGCAGCGGCTATCATATGAACTCTGCTGTAACCACACTAACAACATCAGGAACCGTACTTATTACCGGAACTTCTATCGCATCATTGGGCGCCGGACAAACCGTTTTTCTCGAACCGGGTTTTGATGCGGTTCCCGGTGTTGGTGGCAGGGTACTTATCCGGCATTCATTCTGCGATACAACCAGTAACGGGTATACACTCAATCCTAAAACAGCAACCGCGCTGGTACAAAACAGTGCTGCAAGTGAAGCTGCTAAAGGGAAAGATCAATTATTCGTTTATCCAAACCCTGCCACTTCGGCAATACATGTTTCATTTTATCTTGCAACCGCTGCAAATAATGCCTCAATTAAAATTTACGATATAAATATGCGTCCTGTAAAAAGTATCCCGTTAGGTATGCTAACCGCAGGTGCCCATACTGTTTCCGAAGATGTACATTCATTAAAATCGGGCGTTTATATTGTTTTGTTACAACTGCCCAACACTATTATGAAAACTAAAATTGTTATAGTAAAATAGGCCTCCATTTTTTTGGGGGGAGCCACGCCGCAGAATTACTATTCAACTTTTCTTGCGTCGCACTCTTGTACGTTCAGATTAACTATTGAGCTTTTACCGAAGCAAAGATTGAAGCGGATTTCTTGTTGGCGGGGATGCCAGCAAGAGCGAAATGGCTGGCATTCTTTTCGGACAGCTTATTGTTTCCAAACTGGTATTTTTATATAACTGTCGTTGTACCATTTTATTTGCAAAGGTTCATTTGCATCTTTTATTGTTTCGTCATTTACATCTTTACCTGAACCATAATTAATTATTTCAAATGGGTGTTTATTTATGTTTAACAGAATAACCAATTTGCTTCCCTTATTTATTTTTTTGCTTACTAAACGTGTATTGTTGAATGGAATTATTTCTTTTTGATTTGGTTTTAGTAATTGTCTTTTGCTGTTGTCTTTTGCGTAACTGGCACGGCCAACATAACGAGTCAGGAAAAAATATTTTCCATCGGGCATTAATTCGTATAAAGCCATCGAAATGTCCATATCTCTTTTATTGATAGTGGCAAACAAACTTCCCGTGAATGAACCATTAATGGTAAATTCTTTCTCAAATGGTTTTGTAGTAAATACTATTCCATTACTAACATCAAGTGTGTCAAAAATAATTGTTGGCGTAAAATAATTGTTTTGATTTTCTCTGTCCTTAAAATCAATAGTTTGAGATAAAAATGATTTTTGTTTTGGCTTTTTATTGTCGAGTAAATAATTGTTCAAATAGAATTTCAAAGTGTCGTTATTCATTTTGTCTAACGAAGCAACATGTTTCCATTCATTAGTTCCCATTACCTGATAATTCACTTTGTCTTTTAGTATTTCGGGCTTTTGTCCATTTTTTAAAATGTAGTCAAGCCATTGGTAAGCTAAGTCTGCCATGCTGATATTTGCAACCGGGTCAATATTGTAGCCCATTAAATTTGGTGAAGCTTTCCGTTGTGCGCCAAAATGGTCGTAAGGGCCAATTACAAAATAATGATTTGAATTCTTATTGTACTTATTATGCAATTTAAAATATTGTAAAGCCGAAATTTGGGCACCATCATAGTATCCTGTTGTAGATAATATCGGGATATTAATTTTTGCATATTCTTTTGGTGTTGGAACTAATGATTGCCAATAGTTATCGTATGAAGGATGTTGTAACCATTTTTGAAATATAGGGTTTGGTTGACCGGCTAAACTATCTAAACTGCGAAATGAAATCCCATTATTGAAGTAGTCAAAAGGCAAATTTCTCGATAAGAATTTGAATTTGTAAATATTGTCGTTTGACCAACTTAAAATATTTCCTACCGGTACATTGTTTTCCATTGGCATATCAAATCCTGGCATTACTGCAACTTGTGGTACAATTGTTTTAAGTGCAGGATGAATATTTTTTACAGTTGCCCATTGTGAAAAACCTGTGTAACTTCCACCCAACATTCCAACTTTTCCATTGCACCACGTTTGTTTACTAATCCAGTCGATAATATCATAAATGTCATTTCCTTCGTGTTCGTAAGGTGCATAATCTTTCATATTTGTACGAATACCACGTGCATAAGCAACTACTTCAACATAATCTCTGTCAGCAGACCTTTTACCTAAAATAGCATCAGTGCTTCCTTGAAAATATGTCGTGTAGAATAAAATCGCAGGAAGTGGTTTTTCATTTCCTTTTTTTCGTACAACAATTGCAGAAATCAGAACACCGCTTTTTGTTGGAATTAAAACACTATCCTGAATAATAAATAAACTGTCTGGAAAACTTGCTTGTTGGCCAAATGAGAAATTTGCAAAGGTCAGCAATATGCAAATTGGTAAAATTGTTTTAGTCATATTTTTAGTCTGTCAATAATTTGCAGTTAGTGTCGTTACGGTTGCCACTAACGGCACGGCTTGCTGCTATGCTGGGATTTATAATGTCCAGCCAGGGACTGAAGCCCAATTGAAAAACTGAAGTTGAAGTTAACAACAAAAAGCTTAACAATGAACGTCGAGCCCGGACTGCTGCTGATAGCTGTTGTGCGTTCGTACTTCTTCGTCTACAATGTTTTGAATTTCAAAAGTCTTAATATTATTTTCCATTCCATGTTCTGTCACTTGTAATTTTACGACTCCTAAGTTTTGAAAAGACTTCAATACCCTGGGGATTATTAAAGTCGTTGATGCTTGTTATTGCTGTAGCAAAGCAATCGTCATAGCTTTCAATTTTCCATCTAACTAATCTTGCGTCAGAATTTAAATATGGTTCGCCGTATTTTTTTTCCTGTTTCTTAACTTTGTTGTAGGCACTTTCAACTGTTGATGCTTTAACTAAAACGTATCTGTCTTCACATGACTGCATTCCCTTCGAGATGCCTTCTACTTGGATTGAAACTGTCATCTTAACACAAAAGTAACTATCCGTTGGTTTGACTGGCTTTTCCTTTGCTCCATCTAATTGATAAATAAAAATGTTGTCAATGAATGACTGGTCTGAGAGCTTTAAAATTGAAGACAATGTCAGTTTGGCTTTAACTCCGTTTGGTCGTCGTTTAGTTCCTACCAATTCATAAGTGTCAAAATATTTCTTTTCAATTAGTTTTTGAAAGTTTTTACTAAGAAACTCGTTTCGAAATTTCTTTCTATCCTGCAACTCAAGTTTAGAAACCAATTTCCAATTTGGATATTTAATATAAATCGTCACAAAAGCCATTCGCTGGTCAGGCGAAATCTTTTTTGTAATTGTCCAATTATCTAAGGAAAAAAGTTTTTTCATTGTTTAAATACGGTCGCTATAGTATGACGCACAACACGAATATAGGCGTACAAATCCCAAATCCAAAAATACGATTATTGGTTTTCAATACTTTTATAGTGCGTTTTTGGGATAGATGGTGCGCTAATACGTTTTTACCGCTTCAATCTACGCTTCGGTAGAAGCCCAATATATAATCCAATAGTACAAGAGTGCGACGCAAGAGGCGATGCTATGAAAAGCAAATGCCCGACTCATAACCCTTAGGCTTTGCCCGGGATGATTTCTTTACTCTTCATTGCTGCCTGTTATCTGCGGCAATATATTTCCCTCTTCTCCTTCGCCTGCCTGTTGCATTGAAATAAGCAGTGCCCGATAATTACAATCAGTAATAGTACACTCTTGTACGTTCGGATTAACTATTGAGCTTTTACCGGTAGGTAGGTTGAGCGTCACCCTGAATTTATTTCAGGGTCTCCTGTAGTGCTTGGGTTACGACTGGCCAGGAGATGCTGAAACAAGTTCAGCATGACGGTACTACACTCTTGTACGTTCGGATTAACTATTGAGCTTTTACCGAAGCGAAGATTGAAGCGGATTTTTTTCGGGGAACGCTAACAAGAGTGAAAATGGGTTTCTAATTATTTTGTTGTTTTGGCACCAATTTTTTCGCCAAGCTTTTCAAATTCTATGTCATTGGGCTCCCATAGTTCAATTTTATTGCCTTCTATGTCCATTATATGAATGAATTTTCCGTAATCAGCTGCTTCAATTTTGTCCACGATTGTTACACTGTCTTTTCTAAGCTGATCAACAAGTGCTTCCAGGTTTTCAACTCTGTAATTAATCATAAAATCTTTGGTTGAAGGCTCAAAGTATTTCGTTTTTTCATTAAACGGGCTCCACTGGGTAAAGCCTTTTTTTGTTGTATCTGCACCTTGCCTCCACTCAAAAACTGCCCCATATTCGTTAGTATTTAAACCAAGATTAGTTTGATACCATTCTCTTACTTTTTTGGGATCTTGGCATTTGAAAAAAATGCCGCCAATGCCTGTTACCTTTTTCAATGGTTGTTCGCCGTTAGAATTTGAAAGCAGGGATTTAAAAGCGAATCCAAGTGCGAATGTGGTGAAAAGGCTGAGTGTGATCAATATTCTCTTTTTCATTTGTAGGTATTTTAAACTTGTGATGGTTGCCAGTTACGCTTACAGCTTACGGTCGGGGCTTTAACCAGTTGGGGCATGCACTTACGTTCAGCCTGGCTACTGCTACCAAATAAATGTACAAAAGCTTAATAACATATTCTACTTACGGGCCAAGTTGGGTCGCCCTGAAGGTGGGATTTGTACTGCCGGTGAAAGATATATTCGTGCAGCCCCAATTGCCTGCCGGTAGGCAGGGTTTTTCTTTCTACCTTTCGGCTTCGCTCAGGATCGTTGCGATAAAGTTGTCAACAGATTTTCCAGGTAGTTCAATGTCATAGTAAATCCTCCTTGGAAGCCCATTTCAATCATCTTCTCCATGCGTTCAAGGGATTCATTGTAAATAGTAATACTGACTTTTGTCGTTCCGTTTTGTTCGCTGAAATTGAAATCCCAATCAGAACCTGGCAATACAGGGTTTTCATCTTTGTCTGCAAAAGCATTCAACATTTTGAAATTGGTTGTTGGGCTAATGGAAGTATATTTCTGAATTGACCAATGCTCTTGTCCTTCCGGGCTTACCATAGCATAAAATCTTCGCCCCCCAACTTCAAAATTCATAAATTTTGTTTTTGATGCCCAGGGTTTAGGTGCCCACCATTGGTCAAGGATTTCCTGTTTGGTAAAAGCATCCCATACCAGCGAAAGGCCGGCAGCAAATTCCCTGTTTATGAATACCGTTTTTGTTGTTTTGTCAACGGTAAAATCAAATAGCAAATTGTTGTTCATTTTTTCTGTTTTTTAATTGTTGATAATACTTTGTCAAGTTGATTAAATCGGGTTTCCCAAATTTTTCTGAATTGGTTTAACCATTTATCAATCTCTTTCATTTTTTCAATTTCAAGTGAGTAGTAAATTTCCCGGCCTTGTTGTTCCTGTTTTACCAGTTCGCATTCTGTAAGTATGCGAAGGTGTTTAGAAACAGATTGCCGGGTAGTGTGGAAGTTGTCGGCAATGGCGTTCGGTGTCATTGCCTGCAATGCAATTAAGGTAATAATTGCCCGCCTTGTAGGGTCGGCTATTGCCTGAAAAATGTCTCGTCTCATTTTGTTTGATTTTTTTAGAAACCGATTGGTTGCAAATATATATGCAACTATTCGGTTTCGCAAATTTTTTTCAGATTGAACGAAAGTCAGTTTGAATTGCCGGCCTGAAGGGCCGTTATAAAATTGCTGCTAACGTGCCAGTGCTTTGCTTAGGACCCGTCCTGAAATATTTTGACAGCAGATGCTGAACCGAGTTAAGCATGACGGCGTTGCAGGCTTGTACGTTCAAATACTTTATTGAGCTTTACCGAAGCAAGCCAACGATCATTTCGCTATCGCTGGTGGGGATGCCCGCAGCAGCAAAAAAAATGGTTTCCTTAGAAGCTGTTTACAGTTTGTTTGCAACCCTGCATTTGAAACCGGACGATGCCATTTTTACAGCCGATGAAGTGATTGCGACGCAACGAATCCCGAAACTTCGGGAGCTATAAAAACCCCTGCTGGTATTACAATTATTCATTTTTACACAGCTTCTTATCAATTAAGTATGGAAAGTTATAACGGCTGCAATCATAGATAAAAAGCTTGTTAATAAAAGTTACAGTATGATAAAACCAATAAAGCACGACAAACTCACCCGCAACAAAAAAAGCAAATCCTTAAAATCCAATATCGCGGTTCATCCATTCGTGATGGTTTCGCTTTTAGCTGCATTGGTAATGGTGGTTTTGGTGATCGTATTTTTTGCTTTGCGCTTTTTATAACCGCTTTCAAAGTGTACATAATTATTGCCATGGGTCAGGAGCTATATGAAGCTTTAGTTGTGTCACTCACTTGTACGTTCGGATTATATATTGAGCTTTTACCGAAGCGAGGTTTAGAAGAAATGGTACGTGTAGACACGTAACAGGGCGAAGAAAAAGGATATTATGGTTTTGTCTTTGCCGACCGAGATGGTCATAGGTTTAATGTCTTTTATATGGAAGGTCTTTAAAGGGGTTATAAAAAAAATACGGACAGAGAATCACGAACGCACAATAAAATCATTAATGAAATTTAAGAAAATGGAAACAACTCACTAACAAAACAACTATCACAAACAATACTTCATTTATGTCAATTCAATTGCAAATCATCTGGCTCTTTTTACTGTCTATTCCTGTTGCCTGCGTGGCATGGACGGTTACACATGAGGAAATCTTTAAGGAACCAAGAGACTACTGTGTTAAACGAAGCCTGCATGGCAAAACAATGATGGAAAGAAAGTTCTTTTACCTTTTTACCTGTGAGTATTGTTTCAGTCATTACGTTGTCATTTTATTTTTGTTTTTAACGGGTTACAAATTACTGTTGAATGATTGGAGAGGTTATGTTATTGCAGGATTTTCATTGGTTTGGGTAGCAAATATTTATATAAGCTTGTTTGCATTTATTCGCCAGGATATTAAAAAGGAGAAAAAAGAAATTGAGGTGATGGAGAAAACAGAAAAATTATAAATAACACCATCGTGTGATTTGGGTGGTGGTTGTAACTGTGTCGTAATAAAGCAAACGGTCAAGTCATGTGTTGTGTCAGCAAGAATAACTGCTGGCCTTAATTTGCTACCAGTCAAGTCTGTGAATGGAAAAGTTATAAGTACAATG
>JANXWM010000634.1 GCA_025351145.1 Chitinophagaceae bacterium | reverse complement strand
CGCTTCAGTTCCTGATAATATAAAAGAAGATATTTTTAAACGTTCTGTAAATATTATTCAAAGAATTGTAAACCCATTAATACAAGATTATACAATTGATTGTTACAGAGCAGGCGGATGGTGCATACAACCTTTCCCTGCTTTTAAGAAATTTTTTATTGAATATGGGATAGTTAATGACTTTAGTGTAATGCCTGGGAAATATCTAAAATCAAATGCACATGAATTTGACTTTAGAAAAGCCCCGCTAAAAGATACCTATTTGTTTGATGATGACATTGTTGTGGAAGATACAGACGGCAGGTTTAAGGAATGGACCATTTCAATTATTTCCTTAAGCAGAATCGAAAATCTTATAATTGGAAAAATAAATACGCTGCTATATATTTTAAAATTGCGAGCTAAAAATAGGGGCTCGACAGTAAATTCAAGTGTGTTTGAAGATATTGATATTTACGCTTTACCTAATATGGGCAAACGCGTACCAGCATCATTCGAAGGTTTGAATTTGTATTTTGTATGGAAATACCTTGTTGCCGTGCGAAAAAAAAAGTTCTTTCAGTTTATATCTCATCCAAAACTTTTGACAAATAAAGATTTCATTATTCTGCGTATTTTATTATTCTTTATTACTAAATTTTATAAAGTCAATTCTGATTACAAAACTCAATTTATCATTGATGATTAATGTGCTTTTCATAGCGTATGAATTTCCACCATTGAACAGAGGTGGGGTATACCGTCCAATGGGCTTTGTAAAATATCTTAAAGATTCTGGAATCAACCCTGTAGTAATAACTTTAGCTCCAAAAGACTTCCCAACCGTATATGGGGAAGTAAAGTCAGATAACACATTGGGGGCAGATTTTATTGATAAAACAGAAAAGATAGAAGTATTATCTTCTAATATTTTGGCCAGCAAAGTTTCTGAAATAAGAGCTTTTTTAACTGTTTTTTTTTCTGTTAACGGAAGAGAAGCAAAGGGCTGGAAAGAGGATTTTGAGGTAAAAATAAAAGAAGCAATCTGTAAATATAAGCCCGCTGCAATTTTTGTAACGGCTCCCCCGTTCAGCATTATATCATTAGCTATCAATGCTGCAAGAAAATATCAGCTGCCACTTATTACAGATTTCAGGGATGCTTTGTCGCAATGGAACATTAATCCTTACGGGAGCTATTTTCATTATTTGATCACGTTAAAAAATGAACATCATTATTTAAAAAATGCTGATGCCATAGTTGTTACTTCCAAACAAACAATTACTGATTTTAAAAATATCCATCCGAAAGTAGCGGCTTTAAAATTTCATTATATACCCAATGGATTTGATGGGTCATTAGAAAAGTGGTCGCCTTTGCTAGAAAAGGAGAACTATACCATTGGTTATGTTGGCAGTTTTTATTATTCCCCAGAAAGCAGAAGAAATATGTTTACTGCATGGTGGGGAAAGAAGGGGCATAAAATGCTTCAGTATTCACCTAATAGGGAAGATTGGCTATACCGTTCACCTTACTTTTTTTTCAGAGCTTTGTCTTTACTTATCGCTGATAAGCCGGAATGGCATAAAAAAATTCAAGTAAAATTTGCAGGCAACATTCCAGATTGGTTACCACCTATGATTGAAGAGTTTTCTTTGAGTAATATTATTGAACTTAAGGGGCAGCTCTCTCATCAAGATTCTATAAATTTTCAAATTGAATGTGACGCTTTATTAATTACATCATCCAAAAAAATAAATGGCAGGGATTACAGTATTGCAGGGAAAACATTTGAATATTTTAAATCTCAAAAGCCCATTATTGCCTTCGTTGCAGAAGGGGCACAGAAAGATATCCTCGTTGATTCAGGAATGGCCTTAATATGTGATCCCGATAAAACAGAAAACAGCGCAAAAAAACTGGAGTCCTTTTTTGAACGAAGTATTGAATTACATCCCAATAAATCTTTTATTGAAAACTTTGAGCGCAAAAAACTTACCGCAAAACTTGCAGAAGTTATCTTAAACTTAGTTCAAGAAAAATCATGAAGAAAATATTATTAGTTGCGGGTACAAGGCCCAATTTTATAAAGCTTGCACCACTTTATCATACATTAAAAACCACAAAATCGTTTGAGTTGTTTATTTGTCATACCGGTCAGCATTTTGATTTTAATATGTCGGATGTTTTTTGGCAGAACCTGGAGCTTCCAGCCCCTGATTTTCAATTAAATATTAAGGGTAGCGGAGTGGTTGACACTATTGGAAAATCTATCCTTGGAATTAATGAAGTAGTAAAGGTGCATACTTTTGATTTATTAATAGTATTTGGTGATGTGAATGCTACTGTGGCCGGGGCTATTGTAGGTTCGCAGTCACACATCCCTGTAATGCATATAGAGGCTGGTTTACGAAGTTTTGACAGGGATATGCCCGAAGAGATAAACAGAATTATTACCGATCATATCAGCAATTATCTTATTGTTTCTGAACCGAGTGGTATAAAAAATTTGCAAGATGAGGGGTTTGATAGCAGTAAGTTTTTTATGGCAGGAAATATAATGATCGAATGTTTACTTCGCACAAAACATCTATGGGAAAAAATTACACTTTCTAAAGAAGCAGAAACATTCTATCAAAAGCGGCCCGTTATTGCAACATTTCACCGACCGGAGAATGTTGATAATAAGGAAAGCCTGCAGCGTATTGTTGAGATATTACTCAGCTTTTCTAATAGCCAACCGGTAGTCTTTCCTGTGCATCCACGCACTAAGGCAATGCTTGAGCAAAATGGTTTTTTAGCGCAATTACAAAAGGAAAAAGAACTATTGATTTTAGAACCGCTGAGTTATTTTGAATTTTTAAAATTAATATCTAATTCAGGTTTAGTTATCACAGATTCCGGCGGTATACAGGAAGAAACAAGTTTTTTAAATATCCCCTGTGTTACTTTCCGAAAAAATACTGAAAGACCGGTTACAGTTCAATTGGGCACAAACCTTTTAATGAGCATTTGGGAAAAAGCATACATGGAAAAAATTGAAGCACACAAAAAATTAATTAGACAGAGAAAGCCTGTCAGCATTCCTTTATGGGACAATGATGTAAGTACGCGCATAGTTAGTTTTATTAAGAATAAAATATAGACTGGTACTATATTTTATATTGTATTAAAAATTCTAAAAGTCAATTTATAAATAGAATAATGAAAGTACTCCTTTTAGCCGGTGGTTTTGGCACACGCCTTAGCGAAGAAACCGATATCCGCCCCAAGCCTATGGCCGAGATCGGGGGCCAACCTATTCTCTGGCATATCATGAAGATCTATTCTCATTATGGCTTTCATGAATTTGTAGTATTACTTGGTTATAAGGGGTACTATATCAAAGAATATTTTGCTAATTATTTTTTGCACCAAAGTGATATTACTATTGATCTGAGCTCCAATAAAATGGAGATACATAATAACAGTTCAGAACCCTGGAAAGTAACACTGCTTGACACTGGCCTCCATACGATGACTGGCGGACGCTTGCTGCGGGCAAAAGACTATATCGCCAATGAACCTTTCCTGCTTACCTATGGAGACGGTGTTGCAGACATTGATATTAATGCATTAATTGAATTCCATCGGCTTCATGGTAAAGCAGTAAGTATGACTTCGGTTCAGCCAGAAGGAAGGTTCGGTGCACTGGAAACCACCCCTGATAACCGGGTATTGTCTTTTATGGAAAAACCAAAGGGGGACGGGAGCTGGATCAACGGAGGCTTTTTTGTGTGCGAGCCTAAAGTGCTGGACTATATTGAAAATGATCAAACTGTTTTTGAGCAGGGACCACTTGAAAACCTTGCAAAGGATGGGGAGGTATATACCTACCGCCACCGTGGATTCTGGAAATGTATGGATACCCTGCGCGATAAGCAAAAGCTCAATGAATTGTGGGATGGAGGCGATGCAAAATGGAAAATCTGGCAGTAATATTTAATACATTATGGCATTCAATAATTGTTTTCACAATAAAAAAGTAATCGT
>JANXWM010000612.1 GCA_025351145.1 Chitinophagaceae bacterium | reverse complement strand
TCTGCAGAAATGCATCATGCCGATACACAAAAGCGGCAAAAGAACCTTGATGATGCAAAACGGTTTATTGACCTGGCGCAACAATTAAACTGCCCTTACATAAGAGTGTTCCCAAATCAATTACCCAAAGACCAGGACCGTAATGCAACTATAGAACTCATTACCACTGGGCTTATTGAACTGGGTAATTACGCGAAAGGAAGCAACGTGACCGTGCTGATGGAATCGCATGGGGAGCTGGTGTATTCAGCAGATATTCAAAAAATTATGCAGGCTGCCGGCAACAAACACGTGGGTATGGTTTGGGATATTGTGAACATGTGGTCGGTAACTAACGAGCCGCCTTCCGATGTATATGCAAAGCTGGAAAAATACATTCATCACACACATATCAAAGACATGAAGGTGGCTGATGGAAAAGAAAGTTATGTGCTGTTGGGCAAAGGTGAAACGCCCATATTTGAAGCGATGGATATTTTGTATAACAATGGATACAAAGGCTATTACAGTTTTGAATGGGAAAAATTATGGCACCCTGAAATTGCAGAGCCGGAAATAGCTATTGCAGATTATTCCAAAGTGATGAAAGCGCATTTTATAAATTAGATTCTGAAAATTTTTACGGATACTTCGCTTGGCTCAAAAGAGATATACAGTACAAGAGTGCGACGCAACAGAAGCTTCATATTTATTCATCTGCCTGGTTCAAAATGACTTTGTAAAATCAGGAGTAGTTAATAAAAAAATGAACCGCCCCAAAAAAATGAAGCGGCTCTGAGACCCCCCAAAAAACTATTTTGTAAAAAGTATTTTTTAATGCCCGATATTTTACCGTTAACCTTTATAATTATACATTCCCAGCTGATACTGTAAAAATATTCCCAAACAAAAAGTAAATACAAATGCAGTTAGTGAGTGGTCATCACTATTGAGCAAACGGTAGCGCTTAACCGGATTTTACAGTTTACTTTTGTTGAATAAATAAGTCAGCATAATAAGTTAAGTGCGCATCATTTTTTGTTACCGGGCCGAGGAGCCTTGATGTAGCTGCCGTTGCGTCGCACTCTTGTACAGCATAACATTTTTCAGCAAAAAAACACTCACCACTTTATGATGAGAGCCCTTAATATAATTGCATCTGTAGTCAGCTTATTTTTAACAGGTTTTCTATATGCACAGGATGCAGCCAAAACACAATCATTAATAAAAGAACTGGTTACAGCTAAAGAAGACTCTGTTAAAGCAAGGCTGTTTATACAATTAGGGAGGGGGTACCGTAATTCAAATCCTGATTCAGGTATCTACTATGTATCCCGGGGCCTTGAACTTGCCGAAAAAATAAAAGACAATGCATTAATTGCGAAAGCTAAATGTGAGACAGGAAGATTCTATTACATTAAAAGCAACGACAGTATTGCATTGAATTATTACAATGAATCGCTACAGTTGTATGAGCAATTAAAAGATACAGGAAATATGGCAACCCTGCACATGCAGAAGGGCTATTGCTATTCAAGAACAAACCGCGATGCAGATATGCTGGCGGAATTCCTGCTTTCCTTGAAACTTGCCGAAAAAACCGGCAACAAAGAAAGAATGTCTGATGCATTGTATTCCATAAGTGATTATTACCGGCAGATGAACCAGGATTCCATTGCGGTAACTTACCTGTTTCAATCGCTTAATATTGATCAGCAGATCGGCAGTAAAAAAAATATTGCAAGTGATTACCAGTACCTGGGACTATGCTATGGAAGACTGCACAAGTTTAAAGAAGGTGAGAATTACCTTAGCCAGGCCATTACAATATTTAAAGAACTTAAAGATGATTTCCGTTTAGCAACTGCGTACAGTTATCTGGGCGATTTATACAGTCAGATGAATGATTCAAACAAGTGCCTCCTCAATTTTTTAAGGGCAAAACAGATCATGGATGCCTTAGGCTCAAAAGCAGAGTCAGCTGATCTTGCCGATAACATCGCCAAAGTTTACTTGCAAAAGAAAGATTACAACAATGCATTTAAGGTAGCAATGAACGGGCTTGTTGCCGCTAAAGAAGTAAACGCAGAAACGCAGCAGTATTATCTCAACAGCACATTGGCTGAAGCCTCCGCCGCGCTGTTGGATTACGAAAGCGCTTACCGGTACATGCAGAATGCAAGTATACTGCACGATACATTAATAGCACGTGAAGAGCATGATAAGCTTGCCCAGATGCAAACACAGTTTGAGTCGCAGCGAAAAGAAAAAGAGAACCTGCTGCTCAAAGCACAAAATGAAACTGCCAATGCCAACCTGCAGCTCAACAGGATATTTCTTTTTGCTGCCATGGCCGGCCTGTTGTTGCTGGGCGGGTTATTGTATATGATCTATAAAAACAAAGAGGGCAAAGTAAAACATATCGCCATACTGCAAAACCTTAATATTCAGCTCAACAACCAAAAAGAAGAAATTACCCGCATCAATACAATGCTGCGTTTAAAAGCATTGCGTGTACAAATGAACCCGCATTTTATTTTTAACTGCATGAGCTCGATACAGGAATGTATTTTACTTGGCCAGGTAGACGATGCCAATAAATACCTATCCAAATTGTCAAAGCTTTTACGAATGGTTTTGTTTCATGCAGAGGAGGAAAGCATTTCATTAGATAAAGAATTAGAAATGCTGGAACTTTACCTTGAACTCGAATCGGCAAGGCTTAAACAAAATTTTCATTACACTATACAGGTAGACGAAACTATTTTTCCAAACGAAATAATGGTGCCCACACTCATCCTGCAGCCCTTTGCTGAAAATGCAATATGGCATGGCTTACTGCACAAAGAAAACAACCGCATACTGCACATAAAAATATCCTGTATAAACGATTGGCTGCACTGCATTGTAGAAGACAATGGCGTAGGCCGGCAAAAAGCAGCAGCAATGCAGCAATTAAAAAAACACCACCAGAGCAAGGGTTTAAAAATTACCGCAGAACGTTTGAATATCATAAAAGAACAAACCAATTCACCCCAAACCGGTTTCGAAATAACTGATCTTTTTAATGAAGCAAACGAACCCGGCGGAACAAGCGTGCTGATAAAACTTCCCTTAGATGTTTAATGAAAGCAAAGAATTCTTTTGAGCCGGGCACAAATTTTTCATGGCATCGCCTCTTGCGTCGCACTCTTGTACTGTAGAATAGCTATGAGCTTTTGGCTGCACACTGCAAGCTGCTGTATTTTTTGCCTGCGGCTTATAACGTGCAGCCTGTAGCTGAATAATATTCCGAACGTACAAGAGTGCGACGCAAGTAAAGCTTCATTAGAGATGTTAAGCGCGGCTCCCAAAATATATTATCTCCCAATCTCGTAATGTTATGGCAGGGGCAGCGGTTACTTTTGTTCACTAAATCAGTTTCTTGTCTTCATCACAATTACAGATAGCATTAGTAGGCAACCCCAACAGCGGCAAAACTTCATTGTTTAATTCGCTTACCGGCCTAAACCAAAAGGTGGGTAATTTTCCGGGTGTTACAGTTGACAAGAAAACCGGCCAGTGCGCATTGAATGATAAATCGGTTGCTACTATTATAGACTTGCCTGGCACCTACAGCCTGTACCCCCGCCGCGCCGATGAATGGGTGGCCTACCGTGTAATGATGGATGCAGATAAAGATGTGCATCCAGATGTAATTTTACTGGTGGCCGATGCCAGCAACCTTAAGCGCAACCTGCTTTTTTGCAGCCAGATCATAGACCTTAAACGCCCTGTGGTAGTGGCTTTAACCATGATGGATCTCGCTGCGGGCAAAGGAATTAAAATTGATGTGGCCGGGCTTGAACGTGATCTTGGTGTACCCGTGGTTCCGGTAAATCCGCGTAAAAATAAAGGCATTCCAGAACTGAAGAAAGTGCTGACGCAAGCGGGAAAAATGCAGTTTGTACCCGCAGTATTTGATTTTATCCCGAATAAGAAACTGGCTCCTGAAGCAGTTGCAGATATACAGAAATTGTTTCCGAAACTGAGCGATTACGCATCTATACATTACCTCATCAACCACGAAAGTTTTCCACTTGAACAGGAGATGCAGGATGCTGTGGAGCAGGTGGAGATCCGCAATAAATTCAACCCAACCAAAACGCAGGCAGAAGAAATAATGCAGCGGTATGCCCGCATTAAGCAGATTATGCAGCTCAATGTTGTAGAGCCCGACCCGCTGGAGCGAAAACTTTTTACAGAAAAATTAGACAATCTTTTATTGCACCGGGTGTGGGGTTATGCTATTCTCCTCATTGTTTTATTCCTGCTGTTTCAAAGTGTTTTTTGGGTGGCACAATTTCCCATGGACGCCATTGACTGGACCTTCTCCCAATTAACTACCTGGCTCAATGCCACATTACCTGAAGCATGGTGGAGTAATTTGCTCGTGAATGGACTTGTGGCCGGCATTAACGGCATACTGGTTTTTGTGCCGCAGATTATGATACTCTTCGGTTTAATCACCATACTCGAAGATTCGGGTTATATGGCACGCATCAGTTTCCTCAGCGATAAATTGATGCGCAAAGTGGGGCTTAACGGCAAGAGTGTAATGCCCATGATCAGTGGTTTTGCCTGCGCCGTACCAGCCATTATGAGTGCCAGGAATATTGAGAATAAAAAAGAAAGGTTACTCACTATTCTGGTTACACCATTAATGAGCTGCAGTGCCAGGCTGCCTGTGTACACCATTCTTATTGCACTCGTAATACCCAACGAATATTACTTTGGTATATTAAGTATACAGGGCCTTGTAATGATGGGGCTCTACCTGTTGGGCACTGTAATGGCGCTCATTGTAAGTTACGTGCTCAGGTTCCTTATAAAGATGAAAGAGAAAAGTTTTTTTATTCTTGAATTGCCTGTGTACCGTGCACCACGCTGGAAAAACGTGGGCATTACCATGATTCAAAAGGCAAAGATATTTGTAACCGATGCAGGACGTATCATCATTTTAATAAGCTTGTTGCTGTGGTTCCTGAGCAGCTACGGGCCTTCGGGCAGAATGGATTCGGTAGAGAAAAAATACGCCGTCTTACAACAACAGGCTTTAACCCCCGAGGCTAAAGTTGCAGCAACAAAACAGTATAATTCCGAGAAATTACAGAACTCTTATGCAGGCATATTGGGCAAATCTATAGAGCCGGTTATTACGCCTTTGGGTTACGACTGGAAGATTGGTATTGCCCTTATTACATCCTTTGCGGCAAGAGAAGTTTTCGTTGGTACCATGGCCACATTGTACAGTGTAGAAGAAAAAGATAACAGCACATTAAAAGAAAAAATGAAAGGTGCCACCCGCGAAGACGGCAGCAAAGTGTACACACTTGGTACAGCCATATCACTAATGGTATTTTATGTTTTGGCCATGCAGTGCATGAGCACATTGGTAATTGTTAAAAGGGAAACCCGCACCTGGAAATGGCCCGCCATACAATTCGTTTACATGACTGGCCTCGCCTACCTCATGAGCTTTATTGCCTACCATATTTTTTAAAGAAATTTTGTACCCGGCAGTTGAATCTCTATTGATCGTCCCTTGCGTCGCACACTTGTACGTTCGGAACGTTATTCGGTGTATATTGTTAAAGCTCTAAATCGGTATCTTTCAAAGAAAAACAAATACTATATGAAATCAATTCAGATAACATTGCTTCTTTTATTAATTTGCCAGTATTCATGCAATTCTATAAACGAAAAAACAATCTGTAGTAAATATAAGAATGGAGATTTTAAATATCAGATTCCATCAAAGCAAAGCCCAACGTCTGTAAAAATAATTCGGAATGATTCTTTGCAAACAGAGATCGTAGGTAACACAAACGATACAAGTGTTCTAAAAGTGACATGGATTGATTCATGTACTTATGTCTTAAGCTATATCAAGATAATATCGAATGAAGCTGATTCACTGTCTTCATTCAAAAAGAGTATTACAATTAAGACTTCAATAGTAGGAGGTACAGATAATTATTATTTATTTGAATCCTCGAATAACAAGACAGACTTTATATTAAAAGATACAATCTGGGTTGACAGATAAACGACGTTCAATAAAAGCATTTACAAATACAGACATTGTATAAATGATATCTCGCTCTCCTCAACTACTCCATTGACTTATCAATATCAATTCGATTCTGTCGGCATGGAAAAATGTCCAAAAGTATTCCAACAGTACAAGAGTGCGACGCAAGAGAAGCTTCATAGAATTACTTCTGTCCGGTTCAAAAGTTAATTAAATAAATAAATCCTGGTACAATTTTGCTCCGGGTACCACAGAATATTTTGAAAGATCGGTAATGCCTTCGGCGGCAAAAACGGCTTCATCTATAAACGTGTTGCCCGTGCATTCTGCAGATGGTTTACTGAGAATGTAATAGGCAGCATCGGCGAGTATATCTGTGGTGCGGCTCATTTTGGCAAGTGTTTCGCCGCCAAGTAAATTTCTTACGGCGGCGGTATCAATAGTAGTTCGCGGCCACAAAGCGTTTGATGCAATACCTGCATTTTTAAACTCTTTGGCCCAGCCCAAAGCCATCATGCTCATATTGTATTTACTCATGGTATAAGCCACATGCGGGCCAAGCCATTTGGGTTCAATATTTATGGGTGGCGAGAGGGTAAGTATATGTGCATTGGTTCTTTTTTTTAAATGAGGGACACAGTTTTTTACCACCAAAAAAGTGCCGCGAACATTGATGCTGTGCATAAGGTCGAAACGCTTTGCCTCGGTTTGCTCTGTACCCGTTAATTGTATGGCGGAGGCGTTGTTGATTACAATGTCAATACCACCGAATGTTTCAACCGCCAGTTGTACAGCATGCTGAATTTGTTCTTCGAAACGGATATCTACCTGTACAGCCAAAGCCTTGCCACCGGCTGCTTCCACTTCTTTTGCAGCAGAAAAAATGGTGCCACCTAGTTTTGGATTTTCCTCAGCACTTTTAGCTGCAATTACAATATTGGCTCCTTCTTTTGCAAGCCTCAATGCGATGGCTTTACCAATACCGCGGCTGGCACCCGTAATAAGAACTGTTTTGTTTTTGAAACTCATAAGGCGAATGTTAATGGATAAAATTGAACAAACTGCAGTTATAAACCTAAGAATTCTTTTACAACTGTTTCTGTTTCAGCACAGGCTTTTTCTAAGTTATCGTTCACGATAATTTTATTGAACTGGTCTTTAAAAGATATTTCGTAAGCAGCTTTGCTTAATCTTGTCTGTATACTTTCTGCTGTTTCGGTGCCGCGACTTTCTAATCTTCTTTTTAGCTCTTCAACAGATGGTGGCTCAATAAAAATAGACAATGAATTGCCTGGGAATTGTTTCTGAACGTGGATGGCTCCTTTTATATCAATATCCAGCATTGGCACCTGGTCGTTCTTCCATATACGCTGCAGTTCGTTTTTTAATGTGCCGTAATATTTGCCTTCGTACACCATCTCCCATTCTGCAAATGCATTTTCCTGTATTTTTTTATTAAAAGCTTCGATGCTCATAAAATAATATTCTACACCATCCTGCTCATTGCCTCTTGACGCCCTTGTGGCAGCGGAAATAGAGAAGGCAAGTTTGGGATATTTTTTAAGCAAAAATCTTGTAATAGATGTTTTGCCCGCCCCGGAAGGAGCGGTAATAATAATGATTTTATGGTTTTCCGAAAGCATGCCTGGTTTGTAATTAAGCCTGCAAAGTAGTAAAGAAAGATTGGAGAGAAATATTTGGTATTAGATTTTGAGCATGTAAATTTGCAGCCCGCTGACTCCGTAGCTCAGTTGGTTAGAGCTACTGACTCTTAATCAGTAGGTCCAGGGTTCGAGTCCCTGCGGGGTCACCAAAATTGCCCGATAGTATAATGGTAGTACTTCAGATTCTGGTTCTGACTGTCTTGGTTCGAATCCAGGTCGGGTAACAAAAAAGCTCCTTTTAAGGGGCTTTTTTCGTTTATGGTTATGGCTGTTGAAAGCTCATTAAATAATCCGGAAGTACAAGTGTGCGATGCAAGGGACGATTCGTAGATATTCTATGCCGGGTTCAAAAAAAATCCTTTCAAATCTACGATCAGATACGTTTTATATCTGCACCCAATCTTCTTAAACGTTCATCAATATACTGGTAGCCGCGGTCTATCTGTTCTATGTTTTGAATGGTACTTTTTCCTTCGGCACTTAATGCAGCAATTAACAGTGCCTGGCCTGCACGAATATCGGGGCTCGTCATGGTAATGCCGCGTAGTTTGTTTCTTCTGCCAAGGCCTATAACCGTTGCCCGGTGCGGGTCGCAGAGGATGATCTGTGCGCCCATATCTATTAGTTTATCTGTAAAAAACAAGCGGCTTTCAAACATTTTCTGGTGAATTAATACACTGCCAACCGCCTGTGTTGCAACCACTAAAACGATGCTCAAAAGATCCGGCGTAAAACCCGGCCACGGGTGATCTGAAACCGTTAATATGCCACCATCCAGGTAAGTGCTTATTTCATAACTGTCCTGCTCGGGAATATAAATATCATCATCGCGGAATTCCATTTTTATGCCGAGCTGCTGAAACTTTTCGGGTATTATTCCCAGGTATTCAATGCCTGCATTTTTAATGGTTATCTCACTCTGCGTCATTGCAGCCATACCAATAAAACTGCCCACTTCAATCATATCGGGCAGCATTCGGTGTGTGGTGCCGCCGAGGTATTCAACACCTTCAATCACCAGCATATTACTGCCAACGCCGCTAATTTTTGCGCCCATTCTGTTGAGCATATTGCACAACTGCTGCAGGTAAGGCTCACAGGCCGCGTTGTAAATAGTGGTAATTCCTTCGGCCATTACAGCCGCCATTACAATGTTTGCTGTGCCTGTAACCGAAGGCTCATCGAGCAGCATATAAGTGCCTTTTAAATCGGGCGCAACCAATTGAAAAAAATGGTGCTCATCGTTATACTCAAACCTTGCCCCTAATTTTTCAAAGCCGATAATGTGGGTATCAAGCCTTCTGCGGCCAATTTTATCGCCGCCGGGTTTTGGAATATATGCTTTCTTAAACCGCGAAAGCATCGGCCCCGCAATCATTACAGAGCCACGCAGCCTACCGCTCATTTTTCTAAATGCCTCCGAACCAAGGTAATCCACATCCACATTATCACTCTGAAAAATACAGGTGTCTCTGGTTGGCCTTTCCACTTTTACGCCCAAAGCAACGAGCAATTCTATCAGCAGGTTTACATCAACAATATCAGGGATATTGGTTACCGTAACTCTTTCAGGCGTAAGCAGCACCGCCGAAATAATCTGCAGTGCTTCGTTTTTGGCACCCTGCGGTATAATTTCTCCACGCAGTTTTTTGCCGCCCCTTACTTCAAATGAAGCCATATTTTTTTGTTGATGAGTTGATCTTTAAAATGTTGCCGTAACGAAAGTAAAGAAGCTGTATTGATTTTAAATAACACACTCTATGTTTTGGTAATTATTATTTTGAACCGGGCATTTGTATTTCATAGCATCCCGGTTGCGTCGCACACTTGTACACTATAACGGGTCCGAACTTTCAACAGCCAGCGAAGAATCGAAACCTATATTTAAAAATGATAGGATACTTCTCTTTTTTAATAACATCGTTATAGTTTATCAATAAGTAATTACTAACTTTCCATTACGATTGCAAACAGCATAATTTTATTTCAAAAGCCATATAATATTTTACCATGCAGCTTACAGGCAAACATGTTATTAGTGCAGCACCCGCAAAAGTTTGGGCCATGCTGATGGATACAGATACACTTGCTAAAATTGTTCCCGGCATTACATCTTTAGAAAAATCGGCGACAATTCTTTTAAATCAATACTTGCTGTAAAGCTTGGCCCTGTAAGTGGTTCATTTATCGACAACCTGCAGATGGAAGATATACAGCAAGAAAAAGGGTTTACTTTAAAAGTACAGAAAAACAGTAAAATTGGCAATGCAAGTGCTGCCATAAAAATTGATCTATCACCTGTTGCAGAAAACCAAACAGAAGTAGCTTTTGATGGCGATGTGAAATTATCCGGCATGCTGGCAAGTATGGGTCAGCGTTTAATTGGCAGTGTGGCAGAT
>JANXWM010000599.1 GCA_025351145.1 Chitinophagaceae bacterium | reverse complement strand
GAGCGTAAAGCACATTTTCTTGCAAGCATACCGCTGGCCCTTAATAACCTAAAATGGTTTTTGCTCCATAAACAGGCGAGCATTGCCCTGCCAGAGTTTTATAGGATTTTAAACATTATAGTACAGGATGAAATCGTTAGCCGGTTCGCCTCGCCGCAAGCAAATGAAAACACCCCGCTGATTATAAAAATAAAAAGCTTTTCGTACAAGAAAGGAATACCCGAAGACAGCAGCAGCAATGGTGGCGGTTTCGTTTTTGACTGCCGCGGTATTTTAAACCCAGGCCGCTTTGATGCGTATAAAACCATTACGGGAAAAGACAAACCTGTTATTGATTTTCTTGAGCAGCAAACAAAAATGAATTTGTTTTTAAACAGCGCATTCGATATGGTTGATATATCGGTTGAAGACTATATTAACCGCGGGTTTAGCAGCCTTGCCATTAATTTTGGCTGCACCGGCGGTCAGCACCGCAGTGTATATGCGGCTGAGCAAACGGCAAGGCACCTGAAAAATAAATACAAAGTAAAAATTGAGTTAGAACACACAAACCAGCAGAACTGGGTTAAAGAAATAAAACAATAAAAAAGCAAAAATAATTGACCCGGCAAATGAACATTGATTGAGCTTTACTTGCTCCCGAAGCTTCGGGAGCACTCTTATACGTTCAGAACTTTTATGATCTTTAGTTTCACTGTACTCCGGGCTGTTGAATGCTCAAACATATTCTGCAGTACAAGAGTGCGTTCCGATGAGGCATGCGGAATTATAAACGCAAGTGGCGAAGCCATAAAAAACTTCTGTTGGGTTCAAAATAATTTTCTTGCTAATTCTGAATATTTATGAAAGCAATGATTTTGGCAGCAGGTTTAGGCACCCGCCTGAAACCATGGACAGATAAGCACCCGAAAGCACTGGCATTGGTTAATAGCAAAAGCCTTTTGCAGCGAAATATTGAATACCTGCGGCATTTCGGCATCAGAGATGTAATAGTAAATGTGCATCATTTTGCAGATCAAATTATAGATGCAGTAAATAAAAACAGTGGTTGGGGAAGTATCATAACCATAAGCGATGAAACAGATATGGTGCTTGAAACGGGTGGCGGTTTAAAAAAAGCAGCTCCTTTTTTAAATGATAATGAAAATTTTATATTGATGAATGCCGATATTTTAACCGATATGCTGCTTAATGAGATGATCGCAACGCATGTGCATCGCAAGCCTTTGGCTACACTGGCAACTACAGAACGAAAAACATCGCGGTATTTTCTTTTCAATGACCAGGATGAATTGTGTGGATGGCGCAATGTAAAAACTGCTGAAGAGAGATTGGTGAAGCCGGCTAATGCTTATAATGAAAAAGCTTTTAGCGGTATCCACGTTATTAATTCCCGTATTTTTTCTCTTATGCAGCAAGGGGGAAAATTCTCTATGGTAGATGTTTACCTTGAGCTTGCAAAAAGCGAAACAATAATAAGTTTTGATCATTCCAACAGTAACTTTATTGATGCGGGAAATACCGAAAGTATTTTAAAAGCTGAAACACTTTTTAAATAAATGTATGCTACATACAGCCTCTTCAAATCTTAAAATTTGGAACTTATTTATTATTTATCCTACATTCGCACCGGAAATGAACAGCAGAAGGGAACGAAAATCGTTCCCTTCTCTTTTTATCTTATGGCAACAGACACAATGATACAGCAAATAGAACAGTTGGTTAGCAGCATGTTAGCAGAAGAACGAGAATACTTCCTGGTGCAGGTTAAAATAAAGCCAACCAACAATATCAAGGTTTTTATAGACGGTGACAATGGTTTAGTAATTGAAAAGTGTGTGCGGTTTAACCGAAGATTATATAAACTTATTGAAGAAACCGGCTTGTTTCCTGAAGGGGAATTTTCATTGGAACTTTCATCTCCGGGGATTGATGAACCTTTAAAAATGAATCGCCAATACACAAAAAATATTGGCCGTTTTGTAGAGGTGGTCTTTACGGATGATAATATAAAAGAAGGTAAGCTTATACAGGTGGCAGAACAGGATATTATTATTGAAGAGACGATAGGTAAAGGAAAAAATGAAGTAATACAACAATTAGTAATTCCATTTAGCAGTATAAAAAAGACAACGGTTCAAATCAAATTCTGATTCTTACGGATTCAACATCCGGATTTAAAATTTCGAGATATGGCAAGTATTAACTTAATAGAGGCGTTCCAGGACTTTAAAGATGCGGAAAATATTGACCGCCCCACATTAATGAAAGTTGTGGAAGATGTATTTAAAACATTGTTGCGTAAAAAATACAGCAGTGATGAAAATTTTGATGTAATTGTAAATGCCGAAAAGGGTGATTTGGAAATTATCCGTCGCCGCATGATTGTGGAAGACGGGGAAGTAATGGATCCGCTTGCCGAAATTGCCTATAGTGAGGCCGTAAAAATAGAACCCGATTTTGAAGTGGGGGAGGAATTATACCAGGAAGTTGATATACTTGATTTTGGACGCAGGGCTATTCTTGCTGCCAAGCAAACGCTTGCCAGCCGTATTGGTGATTTAAAGAAAAACGTTCTGGTTAAAAAATACAGTGACCGCATTGGGGATATAATTAATGCAGAAGTTTACCAGGTTTGGAAAAAAGAAGTTCTTTTACTTGACGAAGAAGGAAATGAACTTATTCTTCCTAAATCGGAGCAAATCCCTCAGGATTATTTTAAAAAGGGTGAGAATGTACGTGCAGTTGTTGGCAGGGTGGATATGAAGAACAATTCCCCTGTTATTATATTAAGCAGAACAAGTCCTGACTTTCTTTCTAAATTATTAGAAATAGAAGTTCCTGAAATTTTTGATGGTTTAATTACCATACGTAAAATAGTACGTGAGCCGGGCGAAAGGGCAAAAGTTGCAGTTGAAAGTTTTGATGACAGGATTGATCCGGTGGGAGCATGTGTGGGAATGAAGGGAAGCCGTATTCATGGAATAGTTAGGGAGCTTAAAAATGAAAATATTGATGTTATTAACTGGACTACAAACATACAATTGCTTATTCAGCGCTCATTAACGCCCTCAAAGATCAGTTATATGGAACTTGATAATGAGACTAAACATGCGAGTGTTTACCTGAAGGCTGATCAGGTTTCTCTTGCAATAGGGAGACGGGGTGTGAACATTAAACTGGCCTGTGAGCTTACCGGATACGATATAGATGTATTTCGTGAGACCGAGGATGGCGAAGAAGAATTTGATATTGACCTTGATGAATTTACTGATGAAATTGAACCGTGGATAATTGAAGAGCTTAAACGTGTGGGATGTGATACTGCCCGTAGTATTTTAAATTTAAGTGCTGATGAACTTGAAAGAAGAACTGACCTGGAAAAAGAGACCATACTTGATTTAAGAAAGATTTTACAGGATGAATTTGACAGGGAGTAGACTTGCTTTACAGCAAATGTTAGTGTCTGTTTGATGATTATGTTTTAGGTTTACACTTCCAGTAATCAATTTGATTGGAAACGTGTATTGATGCATAAAGTTATGTAGTACAAGAGTGCGACGCAACGAGTGCTGAAAAAAGTATCCTTGCCGGGTACAAACAATAAAAAGAACTGAATGTCTGAACTGAAATTACCGAGATTATTAGCAGCGGCCAAAGAATTTAACATTGGTCAGGATACCCTTGTGGGCTTCCTGTTAAGTAAAGGGTTTAACCGTGATGACCTTGCGCCAACATCAAAACTTACGGAAGAAATGTATCGTTCGTTGCAAAACGAATTTCAGGGAGATAAAGTAGCCAAAACTAAGGCAGATCAGATTGAAATTCCGAAAGGTGCCGCACCTGCGGAAAGAAAAAAGAAAGACGAAGAAGAAATATATTTTAGAAAAGAAAAGGAGGAACCCAAAATTGAGAAACAGCCAGAGCCTGTAACTGAGAAACAGCCAGAAGTAATAATTGAAAGTATTCTCCCACCTGATGAAGTTTCTAAACCAGAAATCGAAATAGCAGTTGAACGCAGTCTTCCTGTTGAACCTGAAATTATTAAAATAGAAGCCCCTGAAATAGAAGGGCCAAAAACATTTGGTAAAATTGATTTGTCTGCGATAGATTCTTCAACCCGACCAAAGAAAGTTATTAAAAAGACTGTTGAAGAAGTTCAGGAAACAGTTCCTTTGATTAAAGAAGAAGAACTAAAAGAGCTTGCAAATATTCCTGATGAAATAATTCATTCGGAAGCAGAGATTGTTGACTCTGAAGAAGCCGATGAGGCTGAAGAAGCCGAAGGGATTGAGCAAGCCCCGTTAATTGAAAACATAAAGGCAGAGAAATTGGAAGGGCCTAAAATACTGGGTAAAATTCAATTGCCTGTGGACAATGATACCCGGCCAAAACCTTCTTTACGGGATGAAAAACGTAAGCGTAAGCGTATACCAATTGACAAAAAAGGAGATAATAAGCAACAGGGTGGCGCTGACAAGGATAGATTTAAAAAAGAAGGGCCAGTACAAGGGCAGGGGAAAAAACCAGAACCCGCTAAAGAGCCACGTGCAGGCGGTGGTATGCAAATTCAAAAACTTGGCGATAGACCGGCACGTACTGATGACAGAAGGGGAGGCGGAGGGAGCAGAGACAGACGAGGTGGTAAAGATGTAAGAAGAGAAGACAAGGAAATAGATCAGAAGGAAATACAGGAAAAAATACGTGAGACCCAAGCCAAGTTGGCGGGCTCTGGGGGTAGAGGAAAAAGTTTAAAAGCAAAATACCGCCGTGAAAAAAGGCAGGAAAATGCTGATGCAATGGGGGATGTTGGGGATGATAACAAACTACAGGTAACTGAGTTTGTAACTGTGAGTGAACTGGCTAACCTGATGGATGTTAGTTTCGCAGAAGTGATTAGTAAATGTATGGGTCTTGGCATCATGGTTTCAATTAATCAAAGACTTGATGCAGAAGTAATTGAACTGGTTGTAAGCGAGTTTGGATTTGAAGTGGAATTTATTGGGGTAGAAGATGCTGAAGATGAAGAAGAAGATGATGATGAAGTTGGAGACGGGCTTCAGCCAAGAGCACCAATTGTAACAATAATGGGGCACGTAGATCATGGTAAAACCTCTTTACTTGACTATATCCGAAGCGCTAAAGTTGTTGCTGGTGAAGCAGGAGGAATTACACAGCATATTGGAGCGTACGAGGTTGAGCTTGCTAATGGCAGGCATATAACTTTTCTTGATACCCCCGGCCATGAAGCATTTACGGCAATGCGTGCCCGTGGTGCAAAAGTTACAGATATCGCTGTAATTGTAATTGCAGCAGATGATGCAGTAATGCCACAGACAAGGGAAGCTATAAGCCATGCGCAGGCGGCAGGGGTTCCCATGATATTTGCTATAAATAAAATAGATAAAGACGGGGCAAACCCTACCAAAATTTACGAGCAACTTTCGCAAATGAACCTGCTTGTTGAAGAATGGGGTGGTAAATACCAAAGTCAGGAACTTTCAGCCAAGAAGGGTCTTAATGTTGATTTATTACTGGAAAAAATATTACTGGAAGCAGAGTTGCTTGATTTAAAAGCCAATCCTGACAGAGAAGCCGTTGGAACTATTATTGAAGCTTCATTAGATAAAGGACGTGGTTATGTTGCAACCTTACTGGTACAAAATGGCACATTAAAGAATGGCGACCTTATTGTAAGTGGTCAGTATTATGGCAGGGTTAAAGCTATGCTTAACGAGCGCAACCTTCGGATTGATGAAGCGCCACCGGCAACTCCTGTACAAATACTTGGATTGAATGGCGCTCCACAGGCGGGAGAAAAATTCAAGGTATATATTGATGAAGCTGAGGCTAAAGAAGTTGCTGTTAAACGTGCCCAAATAGCACGAGAGCAAGGTTTGCGTGCAAGGAAACATATTACGCTTGATGAAATTGGCCGTCGTTTAGCTTTGGGTAATTTCAAACAGCTGAACCTGATTATAAAAGGTGATGTGGATGGGTCAGTAGAAGCATTGAGCGATTCGCTGCAGAAACTATCTACCGATGAAATTGTTGTAACCGTTGTACATAAGGCTGTTGGTCAAATTTCTGAAAGCGATGTATTGCTTGCAACTGCATCTGATGCAGTTATCGTTGCCTTTAATGTAAGGCCTTCTTTGCAGGCTGCACGTTTAGCGGAAAATGAAGGTGTACAAATTAAGATGTACTCCATTATTTACAACGCAATTGAAGAGATAAAGAGTGCCATGGAAGGTATGCTTGAGCCAAAAATACAGGAGAAAATTACAGCTAACGTTGAAATACGTGAAGTATACAAATTTGATAAAGCAACAGTTGCCGGTTGCCAGGTAATTGATGGTAAAATAGCCCGTAACAGCAAAATACGTATTATCCGGGATGGTATAGTTGTATATCCTGTTGGAGAAGGTAATGCTGAGCTTGGTTCATTAAAACGATATAAAGATGATGTGAAAGATGTACAGGCAGGTATGGAATGTGGATTAACAATTAAGAATTATAACGACATAAAGGTTGATGATATAGTAGAAGCATACGAAGAGGAAGAAGTAAAACGTACACTTTAAAACAGCCGCGTTTTATATTGAAAGCTCAATATATTTCCTAATGTACAAGTGTGCGACGCAAGAGGCGATGCTATGAAAGGCTTTAGTTGGGTTCATACATAAAATTTTCTTTTAAAACAATTAGCCTCTTAAGGGCTAATTGTTTTGTTAAAAGCCAGTCAATAAATTCTTTGCTTGCTCCTATTCTATATTTTTGAATCTATTCTCAGTTTATGAAAAAAATATTATCCATTTTATTGATAACTGTTTCTTTAATTCCCGCATTAAGTTTTGCTCAAACACAAAGAGTTGTAGCAGATAAAATAATTGCACAGGTGGGGGACAGGATTATTTTGAAGTCGGATATTGACAATGCACTTATTGACACAAAAAGGCAGGATCCGGATACGCAGTTACCTGAGAATGCTAATTGCCTTTTTCTACAGGGGCAACTGGTTCAAAAGACACTGGTGCTTCAGGCTGAAAAAGATTCGCTGCTTGTTGAAGATGATGAGCTTGAAGCTTTACTGGATAATAAAATCAGGTTTTTTATAAGCCAGTATGGTTCGCAGGAAATGCTTGAACAGATTGCCGGACGCACTGTTTATCAAATTAAAGAAGACCTTCGCCAGCCTTTTAAAGAAAGAACTCTGGCAGACAAAATGCAAGCTAAAATCCTTGATAATATAAAAATTACCCCCAATGAGGTAAAGGAATATTTTGAAAAAATACCTAAAGACAGTCTGCGGTTTTACGAAAGTGAGTTAGAAGTTAGCCAGATTGCGATTTACCCAAAGGCAAATAAAGAAGTAGAGGATTTTGTATCTGCCCAGCTTTACGATTTGAAAAGGCAGGTTGAAATCGGCCAAAAAAAATTTGAAGCACTTGCCAAATTAACTTCAGACGATCCCAGTGCAAAAGAGAATGGTGGGCAGTTTAGCATTAACCGCGCCGAAAAGAATATAGATCCTACTTTTCTTGCTGCTGCTTTCAAGCTAAAAGAAGGGCAAATTTCACCTGTAATAAAATCAAAATTTGGTTTACATATTATTCAAATGGTAAGCCGTGCAGGTGATGATGCTGTTGTAAGGCATATCCTTAAAATACCTCCTGTAACAGATATTGAAGTAAAGGCGGCAATGGCTAAATTAGACAGCATTCATAAAATAGTTAAAGACGGAAAAATGGCTTTTTCTGAAGCCGTTAATAAATTTAGTGAAGATGAAACCAGCAAATTCACTGCAGGTTTTTTTACAGCCAGAGATGGATCAACTTATGTAAATATTGACGAGCTTGACAAGGACGCGGTTGTGGCACTTAAAAACATGACTGTCGGTGGTATTTCTGATCCTCAAACTTATACAGATGATCGTGGCCGTAAAACTGTTAGGATACTTTATTTAAAAACCCGTACAGAACCCCACCGTGAAAATCTAAGGGACGATTACAATAAAGTATCGCTGAGGGCGCTGGAAATTAAAAAACAAACAGTTCTCGAAAAATGGTTTAAAGAACATATTCCTACTTACTACATAACTATTGATAAATCATTTGCAGGATGCGATGGAATAAGCGAATGGCTAAACGTATCCAATAAAACAAACAAATAAAAATTAACTATTCTTCAGCGCAGCAATAATCGTTTCTTTTTCAGAAGGGGTTAGCGACGCATTAATATGTTCATGTACATGCGGTGCATTTTGAATAATAATTTTGTTTTGCCTGTTGAATATTTTGCATATACCACATATGCCCAAATGATACCACAATTGAAACATTTTACCTATAGAAAGCCTGCCCTCCTCCCTTTGTGAAATAAATTTTGTTGCCTGCTGGCAAGTAATCATCACTTTCATACACACTTATTTTATAAACCAGTTTTTCTCAAGGCATGCACGTAACTGCAGCTTGGCGCGGTGAATCAATACCCAGTAATTAGACGCTGTAATGTTAAGTTCCTTACAAATTTCCTCGCTGTCTAAACCCTCGAGATATTTTAAAGTAAAAACGGTATCCTGTATTTTCTTAAGCCTTGTTTTGCATTTGCGGAGTACCTCATAAAATTCTTTTTTTTCAATCGGCGATTCGCCGGCATCCCATTCGTTGGGCGCCGCAGATGCAGTCCAGTGCTGCGCTTCATCAAAATAAGCTTCTTCATCCGCCATGCCCGGCATACTGTCTGTTAACCGTGTAGAAGCTTTGCGAAAATGATCTATAATTTTATTTTTAAGAATCGCATAGAGCCAGTTTTTCTCCGAAATTTCGCCTTTAAAATTTTCGTAGTTACGCCATGCAGCCAGAAAAGTATCCTGCACAAGGTCCTTAGCAATTTCAGTATCATTTACCCGGGGAAGCGCAAAACGGTACAGCATATCGCTATAATCACTAACCCATTTTTCAGCATTCAACTGTGATAACATATTTCAAAAATAAGGATTGTGTTTCTATGGCAAATATTCAGTTTACAGAATTAGCTTTCATTTGTAAGCTGCCTTATAAAAAAGAATTTTTTTTGTACCAAACATTTGAACAGGCATGAAGCTTTACTTGCGTCGCACACTTGTACTGCAGAATATTATTGAGCTTTCAACAGCCCGCGGTTTTCGATTCATAAGTATTACATTTGCGGCATTTACGGCCCCGTAGTACAATGGATAGTATAAGGGTCTCCGAAGCCCTGGATTCAGGTTCGATTCCTGACGAGGCCACAGAACATTAAATAAAAAACCACTCACATGAGTGGTTTTTCGGTATCGGGTTTATTAAAAGGGTATCTTAATCAATTCACTTTGCGGCTTTTAATTTCAATTTTCCCCTGTTTAAAAAATAGCTCAGTAACTTATTTATTTATTTCTTTCAGTAGTTTTTCTGCCTGCTCCGCATTTATGGTCTTAAGCTTATTATACGCATCCATTGCTTTGTCCTTTTCCCCTTTTGCCAGGTAGCACAATCCTTTATAGTAATAGCCAAGTTTTGAGTTTACATCTAATTCAATTGCTTTGTTAAGCTGGGTAAGTGCATCTTCATAATTATCTTTCATATAATATGCATAGCCCAGCTCTTCCCTGTTCCCGGGATCTTTGGCATCGTAATCAACCGCTTTTAATAAAATTTCTATGGCTTCATCATATTCTTCAGCATCATTATAGAGCCAGCCAAGTTTATAGTAATCATCTTTTGAGTTTTCTTCATCTTTTTCTATTGCCAGTTCAAAATATTTTATAGCATCATCATATTCCTCCGTATTGTCGTAATATACATTTCCAAGGCCCCTTAATGCAGTACCATAATCAGGCTTTGCATCAAGGGCTTTCTTGTAGGCATCAACGGCTTCTTCATTGTTTTTTAATTTGTAGTTGGCATATCCTGTCTCCGCATATTTTTTGGCCAGGTCATCATTTTCTTCAGGCTCATATTTTTCGAGATAAGTAATGGCTTCATCATACTTTTCAGCATCGTTGCAACACCATCCGGCTTTGTAATAATAAGAATTGTCAGCATCATCGCTTTTCAGATATTGGCTGTAATAATCCAGTGCTTTTGCATAATCTTCCTTTTTGTAATAGATATCGCCAAGGTTTTGCGCGGCACTGTAATATTCCGGATAGAGTTCCAGTGCTTTTTTGTAGTTAGTTATGGCATCGTCCGTTTTATCAGTATTTTCATCTGCATAACCCAGTTCAAAATATATTTTTGCCTGCGATGGAGACAGCTTTTTCGCTTTTTCAAGATAGGTTACAGCTTCACTGAATAATTCAAGCTCATTACAGCACCAGCCCGCTTCGTACCATGCATCAGCATAATCCGGCTTTTTAACAGTAGCACTTTTAAAAGCTGCCAGTGCTTCTTTATATTGTTTGCTGTCTAATAATTTCATGCCCTCATCGTAAGAATCGGTAGCAGATTTGGCGGGTTGGGCAATTGCTGCAGATATAAAAACCGTGCACAGCAGCAAACTGAATATGTTTTTAAACATAGCTAAAAAATTTTATTAAAATTACTATTTATTAAAAGCTTTTACATACCCACCAGCAGGTATTATTCCTGGGTTTTTATTTGCCGGGCAATGTCGACTTAAAAAATAAAACAGCACTGCACAGGAAGTGTTGAATAGAATTGTTGCTGTTGAAGGGTGCGATGCACGGAAACTCAATAGCAGTAACGGTTCCTGGCCAAAAAAGACTTTTAAAATTTAGTTTTAACTGCTATTATTCTTCAAGAAAGTTCATATCTTTTCCAAAAGTTTCTTTGGTATAAAAGGCTGCTGCAATTGCAGGTAAAATGATGATCACACCTGTAAGCCACCCACCTGTTACAAAATCCCCGGTTATAAATCTCAATCCCTGGAAAAGTAAAATAATCAATGGTAATGCGCCACGCACCATATTGGGTATGGAGATGGCAGCAGTAGCCCTTAAGTTGGTGCCAAACTGCTCAGCCGACATAGTGATATATACAACGGAAAAGCCGGTTCCAAAACCCAGGCCCGCACAAATCATATACAAATGACCGGCGGTGCCTGCTTGCTGCTGAAAATAAAGCAGCACAAATAAAAGTGTAATACCATAAAAAATGAACAGTGCCTTTTTCCTGCTCTGCAGCCAGTTGCTGATTAAGCCCACTGTTATATCGCCAAACGCAATGCCTAGGTAGAGGAACATGATCGACTTGCCGGGATCAATATTGTTGATGCCAAATGCATCGCCAAATTTATCGGAGAAAGTTACCAGTACACCAATTACATACCAGGCAGGCAGGCCAATTAAAACACAACGTGCATAGCGGTAAAAGCGTTCCTTTTTATTAAAGAGCATTAAAAAATTACCGCGCTGTACTTCCATCTTTTTAACCTCGTTGTATAAACCGCTTTCAAAAATACTTACCCTTAAAAGCAAGAGTAATAAACCCATGCCGCCGCCAATATAATAGCATATACGCCAGTCGAACTGCTGACTTACAAAAAATGCAGATACGGCACCAAAAATGCCAAAGCCTGCAATCATTGCCGCGGCAATACCACGTTTTTCTTTTGGCAGCAACTCGCTTACGAGTGTAATACTTGCACCCAGTTCTCCTGCCAAACCAATGCCAGCAATAAAACGCATAATGGTATATTGGCCAACCGTTGCTACCATTCCATTGGCAATATTGGCGAGTGAATACAAAAGAATAGAACCGAACAAAACACTCAGCCTTCCTTTTTTATCGCCGAGAATTCCCCAGAGAATGCCGCCCGTAAGCAGGCCAAACATTTGAATGCTGAGTATGGTTTCGCCCTGCGTAAAAACCTGGTCGGGCGATAAACCAAGAGATGATAAGCTCGGCTTACGGATGATGCCGAAAAGTAGCAGGTCGTACACATCTACAAAGAAACCCAATGCGCCCACAATTACCGGGAGCGAGAAAAGTCCAAACTGTTTTTGGTTCACAAGAATGTTTTGAATGGAATAATTAAGGCATCAAATTAAACACAATTATTAATACCCGGGTGCATAAAAATGATTGTTGACCGGGCAGAGGTATTTCATGGCAACGGCTCTTGCGTCGCACTCTTGTACATTCTGAATTTTATTGGGCTTTCAACAGCCGTGGCTCCTTTGCATGGCAGCATGCCTGCATTCGTTTTGGGTAACTTTTTTATGAGCCTAACGATGCGCATTGATACGAACGATGAAGTGATTGCGACGCAACGATGATGCCATGAAGACAATTGCAGGTATTATATAACTGATTTTTTTAACCGGTAGTTTTTTTGCGGCCCGCAATTTCTGTGATGGCTGTAACCAGCTTATCAAGATCGGGCAGCGTTGTGTACACATGCGGCGTTACACGCACGCAGCTTACGTTTTCCCAAACAATACCTACGGTGTGGATTTTATATTTATCAAACAATTCGTTGCTTAAATCAACCGGCTTTACATCATCAATACTTACGCCGCAAATAGCGCAGGAATATTTTGGGTTAAGCGACGTTGACAACTTAACGCCGGGCACCTCTTTCACCTTTTCGGCCCAGTATTTTTTTAAATAATGAATGCGTTCCTGCTTTCTTTTATTGCCAATGGCATTTTGAAAATTGACTGCCTCGCCAATGCCCTGCTCAATGGGGAAACTGCGTGTGCCAAGGGTTTCAAACTTTCTTATGTCGGTGCCGTGGGGCTTATCATTACACACCAGCGGCCATATTTTTTCTATCTTATCTTTTTTAATCCACATCATGCCACTGCCTATTGGCGCACTTAAAAATTTATGAAGGCTGGTGCCCCAGTAATCGCATTCAAGATCGGGAATTTTAAAATCAATCAGCCCGAAAGCGTGGGCGCTGTCGCAAATAACTTCAATACCTTTTGCATGTGCCATTCGTGCAATTTTTTGCACCGGCATTATTTGTCCCACCCAGTTAATTACATGCGTTACATGAATAATTTTTGTTTTGGGTGTAATGGCTTTTGCATAAGCCTCTACAATTTCATCATCGTTTTCACTAGGGAAATTAAAACTAATTTGTGTGTACTGGATGCCATCCCTTATGGCACGTTGTTTCCATGCATTGATCATATTGGGGTAATCGAGCTTGATACCGATTACTTCATCGCCGGGTTTTAAATCGAGGCCAAAGATCACTGTGTTTAGGGACTCTGTGGCATTGCGGTTAATAGCAATTTCTTCTGCATCGCAGCCAGCCAAAGCTGCGAGTTTTTGGCG
>JANXWM010000583.1 GCA_025351145.1 Chitinophagaceae bacterium | reverse complement strand
CAGCGTAATTGAACAAAACCCAACAGCGGCGGTGCCTTACGGCAAAAGAGCCGAATATAATTATACCAAAGCTATCAGCGCAAATAACGGTGATACATCTGCGCTGCTGCGGCTGGTAGTTGAAGATTGCTCTGCGGCAATTAGCCTGGATACAGGAAGCCTAAAACAACTTAACGAAAAACAGCAAAGGAACCTCTATTATATGCGGGGCACTTCTTATAATTATCTTGGCCAAAGTGAAAATGCTTTTAAAGATTTTAATACGCTACTGATTTTTGACCCCGGTAATAACAAGATACTTTTCGACCGGGGAACATTGCTTGCAAACTATTATAAAAATTACTCTGCAGCTTTAAACGATTATAACAATGCCATTACAATTAGTCCGCAGGGATTGTATTTTTTAAACCGCTCCATCTGCCACTACAATCTTGGTGATACAGCGAAAGCAAAGGCCGATGCACAAACCGCTTTACAAAAAGGGGTAATCATACCCGGCAGTTATTTAAAGCTGTTGAATTTATAAACTTATTAGCCCAACTGCAGTAATGCTATGAAGCATCGTTGCGTCGCACTCTTATACGGTTGGATTATATATTGAGTTTTTACCTAAGCGAAGCACCATAAAAAAATGACCGATTAATAAAGCGGACTTTTTTAGATTTGGAATTTATTGGTTTATATTCGTGGTGGTGGCATGCAAGTTGAACTGCCCAAAAATTTGACAAGTATGACTAATGAACTAAAAGAAACAATTAATGAATTCATAATTACTTTTGAGCAAGTATTTGATAAGGATTGGAATTATACCAAAGAACAATTAGGAATCGCTGAGGAAACGCAAGAGCAAAAACAAAATACTATTGAGGCAGGTTTTGAATCAATATTTTTTATTTCCCCAGGCGGAACTTTTTTGAATCCAAAAGTCGAAGACGAAACAGAGGATTGGGGATATAGAGGCAAATTGTTAATTGAATATCGAAAACTCAAAAAGTTAATATCCGAACTTTAAATCAGTATTAGTGCATGCAGTCAACAAAAGTACTGCTACTGACGATGTATTTCGCCGACCAACATTGATACGCTTCGCTTCTGAATTTCGCAGATGTTATTGCATGCCAACATCCTACGTTTCCATCTACGCTTCTATATAAGTCGATATTAACTAATTGAAAATCAGTAAAAAAATTTGCGACTTATTTCGCCACATGACGCAACCCCGCGGTTGCTGGGAGACTTCGTTAAAAGCTCAATAAAATATCCAACCGTACAAGAGTGCGACGCAAGAGCCGACGCCATGAAATATTTCCTCTGCCCGGTCCAAAAAAATCTTCAAACTATTTTACAAATGCAGCTTTTTAAGAAACTCATCTTTCTTTCTTTTTGATACGGGAAGTTCTGCAGTGTTGCTCATTAGCACGGAGCCGCCATCGCCTTTTATATAACGTTTTATTTCGTTGAGGTTGATGATATAGGAATGATGCGTGCGGTAAAAAGAATGCGTCTCGAGCAATTCTTCAAAATCTTTAAGCGTTTTGGAAGTGACTAATTTATCGTTGTTCTTTAAATGCAAAGTGGTGTAGCTGCCGGTGGCTTCGCAAAAAAGTATGTCGGGGATATTGATGAAAATTACGCCTTCGCTTGTTGCTACGGAGAGCTTGCTGTAAGGCTGCGTAAAATTGCGCAGATTGCTGAACAAAAGATCGATCTGTTGTTGCCGCGAAGCTGACTGGTGTTTTGTCTTAAACCGCTGAACAGCTTGTGTGAGCTCGGTTTCATCGATTGGCTTTAATAAATAATCGAGAGCGCTGAAACGGATTGCTTTGATAGCATACTGGTTATAAGCTGTGGTAAAAATAATATCGTAAGCAATATCTTTTGTTGCTTCCAGTACTTCGAAACCATTTTTGCGGGGCATTTCAATATCCATAAAAACAAGATCGGGTTCAAGCTGGCGAATAAGCTTAATGCCATCTTCTGGTTGTGCAGTAACGGCAGCAATTTGTATATCGGGAAATTGTTCCTTCAGCATTTTCTCAAGCAGGGAAATACATTTTTTTTCATCGTCTATAATGATGGCCTGTATCATGCAATTGTTTCTAAAGGTATTAAAATCGTTACTTCTGTTCCTGCGGGTTTTCCATATTCATCTGTTTTATCTGTTACGGATAAAAGCTGCATATTTTTTTGCTGCATCAGTTGCAAACGGTCGCCTGTAATTTTCATTCCCATTGATTGATGCGCCAATGTTCTGGATGTATTTATTTCTGCTGATTGCTGCCTGCCGATACCGTTATCGCTGATCGTTACTTTTACAAACGCATCATTTGTTTCATCAAAATGTATGCTTACATTTTTATCGCCATGCTTATGGCTGAGGCCATGTTTAACAGCGTTCTCTACAAATGGCTGAACCAGCATAGGTGGTATTTTTATAAAATCCTTATTGGTATGTTCAGTTACGGAAACATTGAAATGAAAGTTCTCGAAACGAAAAGATTCGAGTTCGAGATACAGCATAAGATAATTAATTTCCTGTTGCAGGCTGATGAGTTTTACATCAGAAAACTCCAGCACCAACCTGATAAGTTTTGAAAACTTGCCAAGGTATTTTGCAGCTGCATCTGTTTTACCGCTTACAATACTTTCCTGTATAGAGCTTAAAGAATTGAAAACAAAATGCGGGTTCATCTGCGCTTTTAACGCTTTCATTTCAAGGCTGGCAACTTCGTTTGCGATAGCTGTTTTTTGTTCTTCTTCTTTGCGTATTTTTTTTACGCGTTGTGTAAAAACGATATAAAGAATTGCTGCAAGCAACAAAACGCAGGCAAGGTAAAACCACCATGTTTTCCAGAATGGCGGATCAATGATAATAGTTAGCTGCAATTCTTTATCAAGCCATTCGCCGGATGCATTGGTGGTTTTTACTTTTAAAATATATGTGCCGCCATCAAGGTTGGTATATGTAACACTGTTACGGTGGCCAATATCGATCCATGTTTTATCAAAACCCTGCAGCATGCACTGGTAGCGGATTGCAGCAGCATTTTGATAATCAAGTGCCCGGAAAGAAACAGTAAATAAATTCTGCTTATAAGAAAGCTTTAATAACTTTATTTCTTCAAGAGGCTTTTCAAAAGACTGCTCTGCGCCGAGGATACTCAACGAAACAAAATGAAAAGGAATAACTGTTTTATTCTTTAACAAAGCGGCAGGATCAAATGAAATAAAAGGTGAGTTGCCCTGGTTTAATGAAAAAACAATATTGCCTTTCCCATCTCTAAAAATACTCTGACCAAGCTGGTTTAATGCCAGCCCGTCGTTGGCAGTATAACTGCTGATGGTGAAATTATTGGTATTGATGCTGCATAACCCACCTGAAGTAGTAACCCATAAATTATGCTGGTTATCTTCAGTAACGGCGAGGCAATCGTCGTTCGGTAAACCTTCTTTTATGGTGTAGGTATGAAAATTATGTTTCTGTTCATCGAACCAGGCAAGGCCGCCGTCTGTTGCTATCCACAGCCTGCCCGTAAGGTCTTGGTACATACTGTTTATACCGCCGGGCAGTGAGGTACTGTCTCCCAGCTTTGAAGTATATACCGTAAAATCATCAGTGGCTTCATTGTAAGCGTGAAGTGCGGTACCTGTTATCCAAATCCTGCCTTTACTGTCTTCAAATAAAAAGTCGCTTCGGTTATCAATTAAACTATGCGGGCCGGTGTTTGAATGATAAACATGCACACTGCTGTCACGCATATCAATCATATTCAGGTCACGGTTATAAGTGCCAATCCAGAACCTTCCTTTTTTATCCTGTATTACATAATCCAGGTTATTGGTGGTTAAATGAATTTTACCGGGGCTGTCTTTTTTATACTTATGGAGTAACTTATCATTCTTATCATCATAACACCAAAGTCCATCCCAGGTTGCGATCCACAGGTAACCATCTTTGCCACGCAGAGCTCCTGATATAATAGTTGAATTTCCATTTATATCTTTCGCAATAATTTGCTTCTGTATATTAAAATCAGCATCTGTTTGCAGAAGCCCGGTGCCATGCCAGTAACTTACCCAGTAAATCATTTCACCCTTTTCATTTTTTTCGCTGAACACATTGTAAAGGGTTGAAGTAGTAAAAGGCTTATTATGCTTTGTAATAAGTAAAGGCTTAAACTGCAGGTACCGTGGGTTTAATTTATTTACACCTGCCGATGTACCAATCCATACCGACTTGTCCTTTAACGTATCGCAGTAAATACAGTTAATATAATCGTCACTTAACGATGCAGCGTTGGCTGCATCATGTTTGTACAAATGAACATCCTTATCTGTAAGCTTAAGCATGTCTTTATCAATATCCGCAATATACAGACCCTCAGAAGTACCAACCCATAACTGTTTGCGGCCTGCAATGTTTACTAAGGCTGCATCGTTGCATGTTATGTGATCAAGAAGATGGTTGCTTTTATGTGTGGCTGCGTCAACAATATACAAGCCGTGTTCCCATGTGTTTACTAAAAGCCTTCCATCATTAAGCGCAACAATCCGTCCGCAGGTATTGCTGTCAACAAGGCTTTCATAACCTGTAAATTTTTTGGTTATAATATCAAAACTTTTAATACCGTTTCCAATGCTCATCCAAATAGTATTGCCTGCAATGGCAATCTTGTAAATAAGGTTATTTTCTTTAGCACCAAAAGGATAGAAATGCTGAAATGTTTTACCGTCTTTATTTAAAACCGATACGGCGCTTCTATTGCTTACCCACAGGTTATTGTTTTTATCAAACACTATAGAAAGGTCGCAGGAACTTATAAGCGACCCCGCATTTCCAGTTGCAAAATAATTAGTGCATTTTTTATTAAAAGGGTTTAGCATGCTTAGGCCGCTGCAGTGTGCGCCAATCCACAGGTTATTATTTTTATCTTCCACAACAGAACCAATCGTATTGCCTGCAACAGATAAAGTATCAATCATACTATGCCTTAAAATACTAAAGGAAGATCCATCATACATATTCAATCCATCAATAGTACCAAACCACATAAACCCACGGCTGTCGCAAAAAATATCATTCACCGTATTATTCGAAAGGCCGTCTTTTTCAGCAATATGTTCAAAACGCAGCGGCAACAAAGGTTTGGCGGGTTGCGCATTGCACAGGCAGGGCAAAATAAATAATATGGCCGCAATAATCCACTTCATAATTAAGCACTCAATTTAGGGATTAAAATTTTATGCTCCGTCCATAAAGCGGGAAATACAAATACTGATTTTTTACCCGGCAGAAGAATATGCATGAAGCATCCGTTGCGTCGCACTCTTGTACGGTTGGATTAAGAATGAACAGTGAACAACGAGCAGTGAACAATACGATCAAAACTATGTGCCTATTGCCTCTTTGCCTTGCTGCCTGTTTTTCCGAACGTACAAGAGTGCGACGCAAGAGGTGATGCCATGAAAAACTTCAGCCGGGTTAATAATTATTTTACTAATAATACGCTTAAACAAAATACTGTTCTTATGGCAGCAGATTTTTTACCTTTGGCCCACTAACGATCGTGTATGGAAGCTTATGGTAAAATATTACTGATTGCAATGCCTGCCTTTCTGCTGCTGGTATTGTTTGAAAAATGGTATGGCTGGCGCAAAGGTTTTGATACCGTTCGTGGCATGGATATGCTTAGCAGCCTGAGCAGCGGCGTTACTAATGTTACCAAAGATGTGCTGGGTGTAAGCCTTGCCATTTTTACCTACGAATGGCTGGTAACCAAGATCGCTGTTTATCATGTTCAATCTACTTTTCTTACTTATTTTATTGCGTTTATGGTGCTCGATTTTTCGGGCTACTGGGTACACCGTATTGATCATAAAATAAATTTTTTCTGGAACAGTCATATTGTACACCACAGCAGTGAAGAGTTTAACCTTGCCTGTGCATTGCGGCAAAGCATTTCGGTTTTTGTGCAGCTCTTTACTTTCCTCTTAATCCCTGCCGCATTGCTGGGTGTACCGGCGCAGGTAATTGCTGTTGTAGCGCCCATTCATTTGTTTGCACAATTCTGGTACCATACAAGGCATATTAATAAAATGGGCGTGCTGGAATACATACTGGTTACGCCATCGCACCACAGGGTACACCATGCCATTAACCCTGAATACATTGATAAAAACCTTTCGCAGATCTTTATTTTCTGGGATAAACTCTTCGGCACTTTCCAGGAAGAACTGCCCGGTGTGCCGCCGGTTTACGGCATTACAAGACCGGTACAAACATGGAACCCCATTAAAATAAATTTTCAGCATTTATGGTTGCTGATAAAAGATGCATGGCGTACCAAAAGATGGAAAGATAAACTGCGGATCTGGTTTATGCCCACGGGCTGGCGCCCTGCCGATGTGGAAGAAAAATACCCAGTACATAAAATAAACGATGTGTATCATTTTGAAAAATATAACCCTGCAACAACCAGCTATTTGTATGCCTGGACCTGGGTGCAAATGATCGTGCTGCTTTTACTCATCAGTTACCTCTTCGGTAATATTACCGCCATTGGCAGCCCCAATATGTTTATTTACGGTGGCTTTATATTTTTAAACGTATATGCCTATTCTGAATTGATGGATAAAAACAAATATGCTTTTCTGTGGGAATTACTGAAGGGCATTACCGGCATTGCCATTATCTTTTATCTTGGCGGCTGGTTTGGCGCCAATCAATTTTTACCGTGGATCAGCAGCGTGCTGATTGCTTATTTTATTTTATCTTCATTAGCAGCAGCATGGTTTGTTTTTGCAGGATTTAAAAAGGAGGAAAGCCGCGTTATGTCAAATCCAATAGCATAAAAATTGATTGGCACATCATTTACCCAAAGCCTTTGCAGGCTTTTTCTAAAGCATTGATGAACCAGGCATTATATCCTTTCTCATCGTCCCTTGCGTCGCACTCTTGTACTTTCTAAACAATGATGAACATTTTAAAGCAAAAGTCTTTAATTTCAGGGCTTAATCAGTCAACTCAAATTTTTAAACCATGGTAGCATTTTTCATTTTTAAACTGGTCATTTTTGCAGCACTGCTCATTTTTGTAAGCTATTATTTTGTGTACGAAACAGCAATGAAACTGCTGGAAAGAAGGAGGATTAAAACAAGCGGCGAATCAGTTCAGGCAACTGTTTTAGATTATAAAATTCAGAAAGATTCATCCGGTGTTAACCGCTATTATCCTGTGTTGAAATATACTACCAAAGAAAACCAGGAAATAACCGTTCAGTCAAAAAAAGAACGCTACGATAAATATAAAGTTGGCAAACAGCTTACGGTTTATTACATGCCATCCAACCCAACTGAGTTTTATATTTCGGGCTTAATTCCCTACATCAAAATAACCACCCTTCTTATTGGTACCGCAGGTGCTTTGCTCCTGTTGTTTGAGATTGTAAAAATGTTTAAAAAGATATAAGCTTCTGCTCTGTTATTTTCTATTTCTTAACTAAGAATATTTTTTTTGAGCCCCGCTAAAGGAACTCAATTTAACATCCTTGCGTCGCACTCTTGTACGGTTTGATTATATATTGAGCTTTGGGCTGCAAGCTTAAGCTGTAAACGAAAACACAAAAGCTTGCACTCGCAGCCCAAAGCTCAAAGCTGTAATACAGTACAAGGGTGCGACGCAAGAGACGATGCCATGAAAAACTATAGCCGGGAACATACTAAAGAATATACTGCCTTCTGTGTACCTTCATAAAAAATATTGTATGGCAACTTATGAATCTCTTTTAGATGCGCTTAATGGTTTAAAACAACGTGGGTATACTACAGATTTTAATATAGCCTTCGACAAAATACAATGTGCTGCAACCGGCGTATGCCTTTCTCCGTCTGCATTTGAGATAACAGAGCATCACCGTTTCGAAGGCATGAGCAACCCTGACGATTCTTCGGTAGTGTATGCCGTTGAAGCCAAAGACGGAAGCATGAAAGGCGTTTTGGTGAGTGCTTATGGCGTTTATGCAGATGGGATTAGCCAGGAAATGATACAGAAACTGGCGGTGCACCATGAGTAAACAAAGCATAATTACCAGGACGGTTCTACTCTTGTCATTCGTGAGTTTATTCACTGATATAGCAAGTGAAATGCTGTACCCTGTAATGCCATTGTACCTAAAAGAGATTGGCTTTTCTGTTGCAGCAATCGGCATACTCGAAGGCTTTGCCGAAGCTATTGCAGGTTTAAGCAAAGGATACTTTGGCACGTGGAGCGATAACATTGGTAAACGTATGCCTTTTGTAAGCTGGGGTTATGCGCTAAGTGCCATCAGTAAACCAATGATGGCAATATTTCCATACACATGGTGGATCTTTTTTTCAAGGGCTATCGACAGAACAGGCAAAGGCATACGCACAGGTGCAAGAGATGCAGTGCTTGCCGATGAATCAACCCCCGAAACCAAAGCAAGGGTATTTGGTTTTCACAGGGCATTAGACACAACAGGTGCTATGATTGGCCCTTCACTCGCTTTATTATTTTTATACTTCTCACCAGAAAAATACCGCACACTTTTTCTTTGGGCATTTATACCCGGGCTGGCAGCAGTTATTATTACAATGCTGATAAAAGAAAAAAAGAAACCAGGGGTTGCAGGAAAAACGTATCCTTCATTTAAAGCATTTTATCAGTATTGGGTTAAATCAACGCCTGCATATAAAAAACTGGCAGGTGCATTGCTGGTATTTGCCCTGTTTAACAGCAGTGATACTTTATTGTTATTACGCATGAAAGAAACAGGAACAAATGATACCGCATTGATTGGTGTTTACATTTTTTATAATGCCGTTTATGCTTTGCTCTCCTACCCGCTTGGTGCATGGGCAGATAAAATTGGACTAAAGAAAATTTTTATTGCAGGCCTTATTTTATTTTCTTTTGTTTATGCAGGTATGGCTGTTGGTGGCAATACTTATTGGTATCTTTTATTGTTTTTATTGTATGGTGCTTATGCCGCAGCCACAGAAGGTATTTCGAAAGCATGGATAACAAAAATTGTTGCCAAAGAAAACGTTGCTGCAGCAATTGGCACCTACAGCGGTTTTCAAAGTATTGCCACTTTACTGGCAAGCAGTATTGCAGGAATTGTATGGCTTAATTTTGGAGCATTGGCTGCATTCATGTCATCATCAATAGTTACCTTGCTGGTAGTAATTTATATTTACCTTAAAACAGAATAGATCATGTTACATCGTCGCAGGTTTTTGCAAATGGGTTCGTTAGGGTTAACATCCTTTTCCTTTTTATCGTTTAAAAATGCAGCTTCAGCTATAAGAAAACCAATCGTTATTTCCACCTGGGATGCGGGCATTAATGCAAACAAAGGCGCATGGAAAGTTTTACGTAGTGGCGGCAGGGCTTTGGATGCTGTAGAGCAAGGCGTAATGGTTACAGAAGCCGAACAAAGCTGCTGTGTTGGCTTAGGCGCAAACCCTGACAGGGAAGGCATTGTAACGCTTGATGCATGCATTATGGATGAGTATTTTAACTGTGGTGGTGTTGCCGCACTGGAAAGAATAAAACACCCCATTTCAGTTGCCCGGAGGGTAATGGAAAAAACACCGCATGTGTTGCTGGTGGGCGAAGGTGCGCAGCAGTTTGCAGTGGCAGAAGGTTTTCCGTTAGAAGAACAGAAACTCTCTGAAGATGCAGAAAAGAGTTATAAAGAATGGTTGAAAAAATCAGAGTATAAACCAATCATCAATGTGGAAAGAAGCAAAGGCCAAAATGCTTTTGTGCCAAATAAATTACCGAACGGAGCATGGAACCACGATACAATTGGTATGGTAGCAATGGATGCAGACGGCAACCTTAGCGGCAGTTGCACCACCAGCGGTATGGGTTTTAAAATGCGTGGCCGTGTGGGTGATTCGCCCATTATCGGTGCAGGCTTATATGTTGACAATGAAGTGGGTGCAGCCACTGCCACAGGACAGGGCGAAGATGTGATAAGGATTGCCGGTTCTCACCTGGTGGTTGAGTTTATGCGTCAGGGTATTGCGCCGGAAGCTGCCTGCAAAAAAGCCGTGGAAAGAATCATCAAAATAAAAGGCGAAAAAGCAAAAGAAATCCAGGTTGGTTTTATTGCTATTAACAAGCAGGGAGAGTATGGCGGCTACTGCATACAAAAAGGTTTCAACTTCGCCGTTTGTTATGGAGATGACCACAACGAACTGATTGATGGTAAGTATATTTTGCCCCCAACCCCTAAAGGGGGGTAATACAAATACAGGAATTATTTTGTTACCGGGCAGAAGTCCATTTATCAGCGTTCCTTGCGTCGCACTCGTGTGCTGTATAACGATATTCAGCAGTGGGTTCCATTTTTCACAACATTCTTAAGCATCAGAAAATAAATATGTTATTAGAGATCGCCGTTTTTAATATTCAATCTGCAATTATTGCTGCAGAGGCTGGTGCTAATCGCTTAGAATTATGCGAAAACCCAACTGATGGCGGCACTACCCCCTCTTATGGCTTTTTAAAAACAGTGAAAGAAAAAATAAGCATCCCGGTGTTCCCAATTATTCGTCCGCGCGGCGGAGATTTTTTATACAGCAATGAAGAGTTTGAAGTAATGAAAAAAGATTTACTGCTCTGCAAACAATTTGGCTTTGAAGGTGCTGTAATTGGTTTACTAAACCCTGATGGCAGCATAGATAAACAACGAACAACTAAACTGGTTGAATTAGCTTACCCGCTTGAAATAACTTTTCACCGCGCATTCGACAGGGCGGCAAATCCTTTGCAGGCTTTGGAAGATATCATTCTTTGCGGTTGCCAGCGTATACTTACCAGCGGACAAGTGCCCAATGCTTTTGATGGAAAAGAATTGATAAAGCAATTACTTAAGCAGGCAGATGAGCGGATTATTATTATGCCAGGCAGCGGTGTAAGAAGTAATAATATTACCGAACTGGCTATGTATACAGGCGCAGTGGAATTACATTCATCGGCAAGAAAAATGATTCCGTCTTCTATAAAATTCTTTCAGGAAAGCATGCGTGAAAACTTAGAGAACACTTTTGTTGATGCTGGGGAAATTAAGCAGATGAAAGAAGCACTTAGCAACATAAGCATTGCTGAATGAAAGATATTATGAAATTTACTTCGTGAAACGCTGTATTTCTTTTCGCTTCGGTAAAAGTTCATTCATAACCTGAACGTACAAGAGTGCGACGCAAGAGAAGCTAAATAGAATATCAAATGCCGGGTTCAAAAAAATACTTATAGAAAATTAAAGAGCGGAAAAAGAAAAAGCTCCTGAAAAAAATTTAGGAGCTTCGTGATCTGGCTGGGACTCGAACCCAGGACCCATACATTAAAAGTGTATTGCTCTACCAACTGAGCTACCAAATCGTTGTATCCTTAAACAATACATTCACCCGTTTTGTATTTGGGAGTGCAAAAATAGCCGAAAACGCCATTACACCAAATTTTTAAAGTATTATTTTATTTCAGATCACCAACATCTTATCAACAATACAACGTATTAGTTTTTACTTTTGCCGCACAAATAAACAATATGTCTTTTTTCAAAAATAAAATAGTTGTGGTTACCGGTGGTTCCGAT
>JANXWM010000571.1 GCA_025351145.1 Chitinophagaceae bacterium | reverse complement strand
TTTCAAAACTAAAAAGGCTAAGCTTACCGGAGATTTAATTTTTTATGAGCCGGGCTGAAGAATATCTATGAGGCTTCTGTTGCGTCGCACTCTTGTACTTTCAGAACATATAGCAGCAATGTGCGAAGTGGTTTACAGTTTAATTTTCTGTTGTATTAAAAACTTCTGTTCTCTTTCACCCAATCTTTTATATAGTCAGCAATTTCGGTTGTGGTTGCACCGGGTGCAAAGAGTTTGCCAACACCCATTTCATTGAGTTCTTTCATATCTTCTTCGGGTATTATGCCGCCACCGGTAAGCAATACATCATTCATTTCTTTTTCTTTCAGCAGCCTGATTATTTTCGGGAACACCGTCATGTGTGCGCCGCTTAAAATGCTTACTCCAATCGCATCCACATCTTCCTGCAAGGCAGCATTTACAACCATTTCAGGGGTTTGGCGGAGGCCGGTGTAAATCACTTCCATGCCTGCATCGCGTAAGGCCGTAGCAATAACTTTTGCACCGCGGTCGTGGCCATCTAACCCAACCTTTGCAACTAAAACACGTACGGGCCTTGTTAATTCTCTACTCATGCAAACGTGATTTATTGTACTTCAAAAGTAATTGATTTAAGTTGATAAGAACAGTTGGTAATGATACACGGTTTTGGCTGTTGAAAGCTCAATAAAGATTTACCGTACAAGTGTGCGACGCAAGGGACGATCACCAATGTGTCTAAAGCCCGGCTCAAAAAAATCAGTACTTAAATGCAGCTTTATCCTCCGCAATTTTTTGTTTGAAAAATTTATTGAATTCATCATTTGCTCCTTTCAGCGTAATGATGAGATCGCCCTTTTCTCTTGCATAAATATTGGTAACGCTGTCGCTTAGTTTTGCGTAAGTAAAGTTCTTTATAAAGTCATGCTGCATTTCATTTTCATCATCTGTAAGTAGTATAATATTGTCGATATGCAGGCTATCGGGCAGCCAGTAAAGGAAGCTGGCATTATCGCTGTAAGCCTGCGGCAAATGATATTTTTCGCCGTAATAATTTACGGCGCCAGCCTGCCCGTAATTATCGCAGAAGATAATTGTATTCTTCTTTTCAGCGCTGTTTAAAGTGTTGTAGGCAGCAGCCACTTTTTGCGCCATTTCTTCCCAGCCCAGCATGTCAGAAAAATCTTGCGGCAGGGGATGATCTTTTAAATCTTCCCATTTCAATGCACCTGTTTTTGCAATGCCGGATGAAGTATAATATTGTGCCAGCTTTTCGGGCATAGCCATAGGTAATGCAACCGGAAGAAACAACGCACCCAACAAGAGCGGGACAATAATTGCCACATACCTCAATGCCCTGAAACGCTTTACAGTAAACTGTTCCAGGTGATAAGCGCCAAACGCAAACATTGCCGGATAAACACCCAGTGAATAATAATTTTTGCCATGGAGCAGCAACAGCAAACCAATTACAAATACGTAAGCCCATGCAAAAGCGCGGTAAGATTTTCCTTTGTAAGTAAAAGCCGTAAAGTATAAACCGGCAAGCCAAATAAAAAAGCATGGCAGGTTCATGAGCAACTGGTCTTTTAAAAAATCGGGGGCACTGATGTACTGCAGTTGTGTATCTTCCAGTTCGTGCATGTGCACAATTACAGGGAAATGATTTGCATATTGCCAAACAAGATTTGGCAGGAAAATGAGCAGCGCAATTAATGAAGCGTAATAAAAGTGTTTGTTGCTAAATATTTTTCTGTGTTTGGTTAACAGTAACCCGCCTAACAAACTCAGGATAAAAAATGCTACTGAATATTTACTCATCATGCCCAACCCGCAGCTGATTCCAAAAATATATAACCAGCTATTTTTTTCAGTTTGTATATAGCGGAGTGTGCTGTATGCAATCATCGTCCAGAAAAATATTTCGAGAAAATTTGGTTGAAAAAGAAAATGCACCCTTAAATAAACACCAAAAATAAAAGGCAGAAAACCGAACACTAAAGCAAACGATCTGCCCCCCAACGATTGTATTATTTTACCTGTTACAATAAATGTAAGTGCACCGAATAATGAAGGCCAAAATTTTATCCAAAACATACCATCGCCAAACAAATGTGTGAACCAGGCAAACACGGATAATAGCGGTGGCACTTCCATAAAACCCCATGCCATGTGGTGGCCTTCGGCAAGGTAAAGGAACTCATCGCGGTGAGGTTCGTAATAACTGTTTTGAAGAAAGAAAGGGAGAATGAATTTTATTGCCGCAAGAAAATACAAAAGCCTGTTGCCCTTTTGCATATTTTATTTTTTGCAGAAAGATACAACAGACTTTGAAAAATAGAAATGAATTTTTTATAAATTGACTAACTGAAGTGTATGCTTAATTCGTGCAATGGTTTCTTCCCGGCCAATTATTTCTGCAATATCAAATACACCCGGACCAAATTTTCCACCTACCAGCATAATGCGGAATGGCGCCATTAGTTCACCTGATTTTATTTGATGAGCCGCCGCCATTTCTTTCAATTCCTTTTCCAGTTCATCGTGCTGCCACAAAGTGGTTAGTTCATAAGCACGGATCAACTCCATAAAAAACTGGTTTTTCTTGTCATCCCATTTTGGTTTGATGGAAGCAATATCAATAGTTTCAGGCAGTTTAAAAAAGAAAGAAGCCTGCTGCACAAAATCAGGCAGTAAAGTGCAGCGGTCTTTAACCAACTCTAAAACTTTTGCAAACATTTCCTCATCATCAATTGCAATTCCCTGCTCTTCAAACAAGCGCTTAACCGGCAACAGTAAACTGGAAACGGGCAACCGCTTTATCCATTCATGATTGAACCATTTTGCTTTTTCGTAATCGAATTTTGCACCGCCCTTATGTACACGGTCCATGGAGAATTTTTGTATCAATTCAGTCATCGTAAAAATTTCCTGCTCGCTGCCATCGTTCCAGCCAAGCACTGCAAGCATGTTTACAAACGCTTCGGGTAAAAATCCCCTTTCGCGAAAGCCCTGCGCAAAATCGTTGGTGCGTGGGTCGGTCCAGTTCATGGCAAATACAGGGAATCCTAATCTATCGCCATCACGTTTGCTTAATTTACCATTGCCATCTGGTTTTAAAATCAGTGGCAGGTGCGCCCAGTGAGGCATATTTTCCAAACCAAATAAATACTTCCACAGCAGCACATGCACAGGAGCACTTGGCAACCATTCTTCACCGCGAAATGCATGCGTTATCTTCATTAAATAATCATCCACCACAACAGCCAAATGATAGGTAGGCATACCGTCTGCCTTCAATAAAACCTTGTCATCTGTTTGTGAAGAATGAAAATTTACTTCGCCGCGGATCATATCTGTAAATCTTACTTCTTCATTATCCGGCATTTTTATGCGGATCACATACGGCACATTTTTTTCCAGCAATTTTGCGGTTTCTGTTTCGGTTAAAGAAACAGAATTACGCAGCGCTAAACGATGCTGGTGATTGTATTGAAAGTTTGGGATTTCTTTTCGCTTTGCATCCAGTTCTTCCGGCGTATCAAACGCATAATATGCATGGCCATCTTTCAGCAGTTGCTCTGCATATTGCCTGTAAATTTCTTTGCGTTCACTCTGCCGGTAAGGCGCATAAGGGCCCCCGTGCAAAGGGCTTTCATCAGGGGTTAAACCACACCACTTTAAACATTCAAAAATGTAATCCTCTGCACCTTCTACAAAACGGGTTTGGTCTGTATCTTCAATTCTTAAAATAAAATCACCACCAAAATGTTTGGCAAATAAATAATTAAACAGCACAGTTCTTACACCACCCAAATGCAAACCGCCGGTTGGTGACGGGGCAAAACGAACACGAACTTTTTTATCCATCATACTGCAAAGATAACAGGGAGTTTTTATGAGCCCAACTGCGATATTTCAATGAAGCTTTTCTTGCGTCGCACGCTTGTACGTTTGGATATTCTATTGAGCTTTTACCGAAGCTCAGACCGAAGCGAATGGAAGTTTGGCGTAAGCAATATGAGTATGTGAACAATAGCAGCATACTTTACACGTTTATTTTAAAATAGTAGTGTAGTTTCGTTTGAAATCCATCTTTAGAAAAAATAGCTGAACCAAAAAATGAAAAGCCCTTTAATTGGTATGCTGTTACTTAATTCGCCTGAAGATCATAAAAGTTCTGAACGTACAAGAGTGCGACGCAAGAGGCGATGCCATGAAATACCCAGGCACGGTTCAAAACAATTGCCTTTTAAAATTCTTTTCAGTTTTCTCTGTGTACTTTTTTTTACAAGCAGCGTACAATCCTTTGCACAACTAACTTATACGAACCTGGCAGTTCAATATGATGATGCATGGACATGCGGCAAACTTCAGTTAATTCCCGTGCGTTTTAAAGATTCAGGACAGGCCGAAAACGGCTTTAATAAAGCTGGCATCATTGGTTTTGAACAGGCTTTGCGCGAAGGAAAAATATCGGTAAAAGAAACCAATACACCCGGCGGCGATGATGTGGGTTTGCTGGAAGTAAAAAACCATTCGAAGAAAAACATCCTGGTAAACAGCGGCGAAATTGTGGCAGGCGGCATGCAGGACAGGGCTTTTGCAACAACTACCATTATTCCACCCGGAACAGATGAAAATTATCTCCCGGTTTTTTGCATTGAGAAAGGAAGGTGGGATAGAAAATTCAGGTCGTTCCGTTATGGTGGCCCTGCAGATGCGGCATTACGAAGGCAAATTGATGTGAGCCAAAAACAAAATAAAGTATGGAAAGAAATTGACAAGCAACTAATCGAAAATAATGTGAATACCATCAGCGGTGCTTACATTGATTTATATAAAGACACTTCGAAAATTGATACAAGCTGCATGCGTTTTTTTAAAAACAAAATGATTGATAGCGACAGTGCATATTCTGGCTTTGTTGTCATTACAGGCAATCGTATTATTAACTGCGAACTGTTTGGCAGCAGCGACCTGTGCACAGCCTCTTTTGATGTAATGCTGAAAAGCTGTATGCGCAGCATTGGCGCAGGGGACAGTGCCGCAAATGTTTCAAAAGAAACCATAAAAGTTTTCCTTGATAAATTTCTTGAAACGGAACCACAGCAACAACTCTACCTTACCACACATGGAAGATTGTATTCTAATAATGGCCGTGCCATCCGGTTGATCGCTTATACTGATTAATTCCTCTGGCCTTATTTTAAGGGTAACTATTACATTAAAAATCTTCTGTTACTTATTATGCTTAACTCTTAATAACTTTAGCGCAATAAACAGTCGCATGAAAAAATATTTTATCGTTTTAATTACACTCTTTGCAAGCCTTCAATTGTCTGCACAACCGTATACACCAACCGCTTCAAATTTAAAAGCAAGGGAATGGTTTACTGAAGCAAAGTTTGGTTTGTTTGTACATTGGGGGCCGTTCAGTATTCCGGGAGATGGGGAATGGGTAATGAACAACCGCAACATTACCGTAAAGAATTATACCCGCCTGATGGACTTCTTTAACCCCATAGATTTTGATGCACACAAATGGGTGAGCATGGTTAAAGATGCCGGCATGGAATACATCACGCTTATTACCCGCCACCATGATGGCTTTAGTATGTTCGATACAAAGTATTCTGATTTTAATATCATGAACTCGCCTTATCACAAAGACATTGTGAAACAGATTGCAGATGAATGCCACAAACAAAACATTAAATTATTTCTTTACTATTCTTTGCTCGACTGGCGCCGCGATGATTACAGTTACTGGACAGGCAACACAGGCAAAGGCACCGGAAGAACTGTACATGGTAACTGGGACGACTACATACAGTTTATGAAAAACCAGTTAACAGAATTACTCACCAATTACGGAAAAGTAGCGGGCATTTGGTTTGATGGTTATTGGGACCAGTTGGATAACACCAATCACGATAATCCCACCCCAAGAATTGACTGGCATTTTCGGGAGATATATGATCTCATTCACAAACTACAACCTCAGTGTTTGGTGGGCAATAACCACCATATTACACCATTACCCGGCGAAGATTTTCAAATGTTTGAGAAAGATTTGCCCGGTGGAAATTCAACAGGTTTTGGCGGCGCAAGCATTTCGCAATTACCCATGGAAACCTGCGAAACCATTAACAATAGCTGGGGGTTTAATATTACCGATACAACTTATAAAACGCATGAGCAGCTAATACAATACCTGGTAAAAGCTTCTGGTTTTGGAGCTAATTTTCTATTAAATATCGGGCCAATGCCCAATGGAAACATTCAGCCCGAATTTATAGAAAGGCTGCATTGGATGGGCAACTGGCTGCACACTTACGGCGAGAGTATTTATAACACAAAAGGCGGCTACATCCGCCCGCAAAGCTGGGGTTGCCTTACGCAAAAAGATGGTAAAGTTTTTGTTCATGTGATTGATAAAAACACAACATCGGTAACACTCGAAAATTTCCCTTTCAAACAAATCACAAAAGCATATTTGCTTAAAGATAAATCGGCCATTACTGTAAAAATTGATAATGGAACTGCTTTAGTTAGCACAGTAAATCGTGGAAGCGATGAATGTGATCAAGTGATTGTTCTGGAAGTAAAAAATTAGTTACTGTTTTATGAAATCCTTTCGAAAAAGAGGTTGATACCAGCTAATATTTTTATGGCATCGTCCCTTGCGTCGCAAGCACTTCATGTTTATATCAAAGGGCAACTTAGGGCTGCTATGCGGGTTGCTCTTAAAAATTCAAACAGTTCAAAATTTTAAATAACCAGGGGTTACATTATTTTAAAGCAATGTTCTACACCGTAAAAGCACCATGGATTTTTAAGAAATTAAGGCCATCAATGGTTTGGCAAAAACCTGCTGATAAAAAAGTTTTATACCTCACGTTTGATGATGGCCCACACCCCGCTGCAACGCCTTTTGTTTTAGATGTACTCAAACAATACAATGCAAAAGCAACCTTTTTCTGTATAGGAAAAAATGTGCTGGAACAGCCGGCAATTTACCAGCGAATTCTTGATGAAGGGCACAAGGTAGGCAACCATACATTCAATCACCTGAATGGCTGGAAGACCGACGATAAAAAATATATTGATAATGTTTTTGAAGCTGCAAAATATATTGACAGTAATTTATTTCGCCCACCGTATGGGAGGATCACAAAATTTCAGCAGAAAATATTGTGTGAGGATGTAGAAAACACATCGAACCTTAAACACCGCACATCGAATTTCCAGATAATTATGTGGACCATTTTAAGCGGAGATTTCGATATAAAACTTTCTCCGCAAGGGTGTATGCAAAATGTAATACTAAACAGTAAACCCGGTGACATTATTGTTTTTCACGACAGCACTAAAGCATGGGACAGGATGAGCTACGCCTTACCAAAAGTTCTGGAGCATTTCAGTAAAGAAGGCTACCGGTTTGAATTATTATAAAATTATAATACAGGTTATTTTTTTATTTCTTCTTTTGTTCGCCTGCATTTTAAACACATAGCTAAAGCGGAACCCAATGCTGAAAAGAGTTATAGAATAAAAGTGTGCGACGCAAGGAAAGCCGAAGAGAATTAATTTGCCGGGTAAATAAGCTAAATATGTATTCAATAATTTGATCAGGTACCTCCTGAATGTAAAGGAGCCAAGGTAAACACCTCAGCCCGTTTTTAATCCGTACCCTATGAAAACAGATCAAATGTAGTGCTTTCATTTAAACTACCAAAACCAATTATAATATTTTTTAAAAGGAGTTTTTGAAGCTAAAATTGCATAAACTCAAAGGTTAAACAAGGACCCATGAAATTAATTGATACTCATTGCCATTTGTACCTGGACGAATTTAAAAAAGACATTCATGAAACAATAGGCAGGGCAAAAAAAAATGGCGTAAGTAAATTTTATCTGCCTTCAATAGACAGTGAAACAACGGCTGACCAGCTTGCGCTGGAAGCGTTATTCCCAGGCGAATGTATTGCCATGATGGGGTTGCATCCCTGCTCGGTAAAAGGAAATTATAAAGCTGAGCTGCAACTTGCAGAAGGCTGGCTCAATAAAAGACCGTTTGTGGCCATTGGCGAAATCGGCCTCGATTTTTACTGGGATAAAACTTTTACCGCACAACAATACGAAGCCTTTGAAATGCAGATGCAGTGGGCATTAGAGCGCCATTTGCCAATAGTAATTCATACACGCAACGCCATGCAGGAAACCATCGATACCGTTAAACCGTTTGCCGTTAAAGGGTTAAAAGGGATCTTTCATTGCTTCAGTGGTAACTATGAAAATGCAAAAGCAATTATTGACATGCAATTTCTATTGGGCATAGGCGGTGTGCTTACTTATAAAAACGCAGGTTTGCAGGAAGTGATAAAAGATATAGACCTTGAGCATATTGTTCTGGAAACCGATTCGCCCTATTTAACGCCGGTTCCATTCCGCGGCAAAAGAAATGAAAGCAGTTACCTCGAATACATTGTAAATAAACTTGCAGAGGTTAAAAACATTTCTACAGAAGAGGTTGCGGCCATTACCACAGCCAATGCAGAAAAAATATTCGGCAACTGATTTCAGAACATTATTTTTGCAGCCCCCAAAAGATGGAGAGTTGTCCGAGTGGTTGAAGGAGCACGCCTGGAAAGTGTGTATACGGGAAACTGTATCAAGAGTTCGAATCTCTTACTCTCCGCAAAATAATAAAACCTGTAAAATTAGTTTACAGGTTTTTTTTATGTACCCGGCAAATTAATTCTCCTCAGCTTCACTTGCGTCGCACCCTTGTACGTTCACAACCTTATTCAGCTTTGGGCTGCTCAGCATAAAGCTTGCTATAAAAAACAACCATTTTGCTATACAGCCTGCAGTTCAGCAATATTCAACAGTACAATAGTGCGACGCAAGGAACGGTCAATTCATTATTCTTCTGCCGGGTACAAAAAAATTGCACTCAATTAATCCTTAAAATACACCAGCAATCCACAAAACAGGGTTATAACAACACAGAGTAAAGTCTTTTAACGTAGATTCGTTTTTTAAATCCCTTGTTCGCATGCCATTATTTGATATTCAGCTTCCAAATAGTGTAGCAAAAGCCCTGAGATTGCCGACAAACGACCCAAGATGGCAACAACTGCGTGTATTAAAAAAACTGCTCCGCAAAGCCAGGTTTACTGAGTTTGGCCAAAAGTACCGTTTCGATGAAATACTGATGAGCAGGCATGTAGGCAAAAAATTCCAGGAAACAGTTCCGGTGTACAACTACAGCAGTATTTATGCCGAATGGTGGCATAAATCACTCGAAGGAAAACCTGATGTTTGCTGGCCCGGTAAAATAAAATTTTACGCACTCAGCAGCGGCACCAGTGAAGCATCAAGCAAGTATTTGCCCATAACAGCCGACCTGCTAAAAGGCAACCGTTATGTAATGATAAAACAGTTGCTCAGCCTGCGCAATTACCACGATATTCCCGTACGTTCTCTTGGCAAAGGTTGGCTCATGATTGGCGGCAGCACAGCATTGCAAAAAGGCGCAGGTTATTATTCAGGCGACCTTAGCGGTATTACGGCAAAGAAAGCCCCGTTCTGGTTTCAGCCATTTTATAAGCCCGGCAAAAAGATAGCCAGGGAAAAAGACTGGGATAAAAAATTAGAAGATATTGTACTAAAAGCCCCTGAGTGGGATATTGGTTTTGTTGTGGGCGTACCAGCATGGATACAGATGTGCATGGAGAAAATAATTGAGCGTTATAATCTCAACACCATTCACGATATATGGCCCAACCTCGATTTTTTTGTTCACGGAGGTGTAAGCTTTGAACCCTATAAAAAAGGCTTCGAAAAATTGCTTGGCAAACCGATTACTTATATTGAAACGTATTTGGCAAGCGAGGGTTTTATTGCTTACCAGGACAGGCAGAATGCGCATGGTATGCGGCTGGTAACCAGCCAGCATATTTTTCACGAATTCATTCCATTCGATTATAAAAATTTCGATGACAACGGCGACCTCGTTGCCAATCCCGAAACGCTTATGATTCACGAAGTAGAAGAAGGAAAAGATTACGCCCTGCTCATCAGCACCAATGCCGGCGCATGGCGTTACCTTATTGGCGATACCATCAGGTTTACAGATAAAGACCGCTGCGAAATAGTGATCACCGGCCGCACCAAACATTTTTTAAGCCTTGTGGGCGAGCACCTGAGTGTAGACAATATGAACAAAGCCATTCAGCTTGTCAGCGACGAAATGAATGTGTGCATACCAGAGTACACCGTGGTAGGTAAACCCTATGGCAATTTTTTTGCCCACCACTGGTATGTTGCCAGCGACGATAAAATAAATTCAGAAACACTGCGCATAAAGATTGATGAAAAACTAAAAGAGATCAATGATGATTATGCAGTTGAGCGCAAGAGTGCGTTGAAAGAAATATTCCTCGATGTATTGCCCGAAGAAAGGTTTATGGAATTCATGCGCCTTAAAGGCAAAATAGGCGGCCAACATAAATTCCCCCGGGTATTAAAAGGCCGAATGCTCGAAGACTGGAACAAGTTTTTAAAAGGAGAACTGGTATAAAAATTTATTGACCAGGCTAAAGTTCTTTGGTGATCGTTCCTTGCGTCGCACTCTTGTACGCTATAGCCGTGGTCAGCTTTTCCCGTATTATTTTTGAGCTAATCACAGAGATATTTTTATCAGTTAAAACCTATGGAATTTTTTGTATCCAAAGAATCAGTTGTAAGAGAAATATGGGGGAAAGCAGATACCATTCTTTTCATATTTGCAGGCACTGCTGCAGAGTTCTCATTAAACAAAGCTGTAGACTGGCTTTACTTTACCGGCCGTCTTCCTGCCGATCCACTGGAAAGATTATTTTCTACAGTAACTTATGCCCGCAAGATAGTTTTCTCAGAAATAACCGCAGCATACAAAGCTATCGATACAATGCGTGCCATTCATTCAGCGGTTGAAACAAACCGCGGAACATCCATACCAGAATGGGCTTACCGCGATGTGCTGTTTATGCTTATCCATTATTCAATAGCATCTTTTGAGCTTCTTGAAAGAAAATTAACTAACGAAGAAAAGGAAGAAGTATTTAACGTGTTTTATAGGGTTGGAGACCGGATGGGAATAAAAGGTTTGCCTTCCGGTTACAGTCAATGGCTGCTGATGCGGGCAGAGCATATTCAGCAAAACCTGGAAAGCAGTCATTTTACTATTGATCTTTATAAGCAGTATAAAAAGCATCTCGGCAGCATGCGGTATATTATTCTCCTCGAATCGCAGTTACTTGTGGTTCCTGAAAGAGTGAGTAAATTATTGAAATTGGGAAGGGTTTCTTTTTTAACTCCGGCACTTTCAATTTATAAAATATGCAGGCTGGTAAAGATTGATTGGTTTATAAAATCACTGATACTTCCTTCGGCTTATAAAACGCAGATAAAGGCGTTGGATACTGCACCAGTATAAGTTTTATTTCACTTGTAAAATTTGCTGTCATTTTTTTTTGAGCCGGGCAGCAGGAATACTATTAAGCATCCGTTGCGTCGCACTCTTGTACTGTTGGAATAAGGAGCAGCTGCTGCATAAAGTTCCGAACGTACAAGTGAGTGACACAAGGGACGATGAGTAAAGCTCCTAAGCCTGCAACAAAATTATTTTTACAACTATGGCCTCAACCATTTCTCTCTTAACATAAGCTGCTTCTGATCTGCATTTGGATTGAAGCTGAGAACATTGATTTTTTTAACAGGGAATTTTGTCATTGGTCCTTTCAATTCAATAGTAGATTCATTTCCTGCCTCATCTTTACGAATCACTTTTACAATAAGATCGTCGCCAGGTTTTGAAGTATTTCCTAAGTTCCTGAAGATGCTACCGGCATTGGCGCCGTTAACTTCGGTACCATTAACTGAAATAATTTCATCGCCTTTATGATAGGCCATTTGTTTGCCGAGTGTATTCATGCCTGCAGTATCTGCCACTACCATTCTCCCTGAGGCAGGGTTATAACTCATCGAAATTTTACCCATTGAAAAAGTGCTGTCTTTTGTTTCAATTTCCATTTGAAATTTTACCCCGATAATATTTAGAACATCTTCAAGCGGCAGAGGCTTGTTGCACGCTACATAAGTATCTAAAAATTGCCTTATTTCAGGGTACGTAAATTTTTCAATGTCGTTAAAGAACTCATCATCCTTAAATCCTTTTTGCTTTCCGTATTTATTTGAGAGATCATGGATTAAATTCATAATACCATATTTACCGTTTGATAATTGCAGCAGTTTTATATCAAGGCACATGTTGATCAATGCACCCTTTTGGTAAACATTGCCAAACTGCTTTTTGTAGATACCCAGCACCTGGCTGCTCATGGTGGTCATGGGTACAGTATCATTATACCTTGTTCTTGAATTGGTAATTTTAGCGCTAAACCTGTCGAGCAATTCCTCAGGTTTTATCATGCCATATTTTTCCTGCACCATGTTGGCATGGTATTCTGTTGAGCCTTCATAAAACCACAAATGTCGAGACATTTTTGGGCTGTTGAAATCAAAGAACTGTATTTCTTCTGAGTGAATAGTAAGTGGCGTTATAATATGAAAAAATTCATGTGCAGCATGGTCTGTAAATTCCACAGCCATTTGCTCCGCTGATCTTTCAGGATAATAATACATGGAGCAGTAAGAATGCTCAAGTGCACCCTCGCCGCCGGAATAACCACGCTTATCGTTAAAGTAAACAAGAAAAGCATATTTATCTACCGGCAGTTTTCCTCCAAGGTATTTTCCCTGTGCCTGTAAAAGTGTATCTAATTTTTGTGCAAGAAATTTAGAAGTTATTTTTTTTGTTGGCGAATAAACACTGATCAGCACATCCGTGCCACCAACTTTTATAATGGTTGTATCAGGCGCATCATACATAAAAGGATTATCAACAATCCTGTTATAAGATTCGGTAATAAATTTATCATTAACAGCGCTGTTATCATGATCAGTTAAAGCGGTGCTGCCATACATGTTTGCCGGGTGAGTCACATTTACCTCATAGGCAATATTTTTCATATCGTCGAAATAACCAAGAAAGCAATGATTGTTTATAACATAGTTGGTATCTTTTTGAATATTGCTTCCTGCCGGTTCAAAGATTACCTGTTTGGTGGTTGAGTCATCGTAGGAGTCATTCACCAGGTACGTAAGTTTATACAATTTATCAGCGTTTGAAATAGCCCAGCTGTTTACGTCTGTTCTTGTAACGGTAAGTCCATTACCCTTTTTATCAAATGCCTGAAACTGTTCAATATACCTTCCATAATCGTCTTCAGAATAAGTGCCCGGAACAATCTTGGGGATGTGATAAGTAATGGCCGCTTGCTTAATTGCGGGCACAAGCAATTCTACTTTCACTTTATCGTCACTTACATTTACCAGGTCAATGGTAAATTTGTATGCACTGTTTTTTTGAGCAAAAGAAGAATTACAAAAAAAACTCAGTAGCATTCCTGAAAAAAAAATTCTCTTATACATACTGCACAGTTTATTTGAAAGCGCAATTAAATGCATCCCGAATTCAGCCACGCAAACTTTTGGATGAGTTTACTTAACAAATGATTAAAGGCAATTTTTAGCCGGGCTCAAAACAATAATGAAGCTTTACTTGCGTCGCACTCTTGTACTGTATAACTTTTGGCAGCAAAGAATCAGGATAAAAATCGTGTGCTTTTTCAAGAATAAAACTTTCTTTACCGCTTATAAAAACAATACCTCTGTTTCATAAAATGTTTTCTAATTTTTCCGTTCAAAACATCTTATGCGATACATCTTTTTCCTGCTGCTTATTGTCACAACAGCAAGAGCTCAACAAACAAAATCACTAAATAATCAATATTTCAACCAGCCTGTTGCCGAAGATTCAGTAGTTATTTTTGCCGAAGGAACAATATCCGATCAATTTGGCAATAGGGACATGGCCATTTCTCCAAATGGAGATGAAATGTTTTATACGCTGCAATCATCGAATGGTGTAGTTAATGCCATTCTTTATTCAAAGAAAATAAACGGCAAATGGACAGCGCCTGAAGTCGCCCCTTTTTCCGGCCTGTACAGCGATATGGAACCGGCATTCTCGCCAGACGGATCCAAACTTTATTTTTCATCCAACAGGCCATTAAGTGGAGCAGGAAAAAGAAAAGATTATGACATATGGTTTGTAACAAAAGATGATGGCGCATGGATAAATCCGCAGAATATGGGTGTACCGGTAAACTCTGATAAAAATGAATACTACGCATCTGTTACGAAAAGCGGCAATATTTATTTTACACGGGCAGTTGAAAACAGGGATGAAGATATTATGATCTGCAGGTTAGAAAACAATCAGTACCAACCTGCAGAAAGCTTGCCCGATGAAATAAATTCCACAGCTGATGAATTCAATGCATTTGTTGATCCCGATGAAAAGTTTATTCTCTTTAGTGTTTACGGAAAAGCAGATGACCTCGGCGGGGGAGATATTTACATCAGCAAAAAGGATAGCAATGGAAAATGGCTTGCGGCTTATAACCTTGGTAATAAAGTAAATTCAACGGTACTTGATTATTGTCCTTATATAACCCCTGATAAAAAATATTTCTTTTTTACCAGCAACAGGAGCAATCTTAAAATACCTTTTTCACAAAGGCAGACTTTACAAAACCTGCACGCTGTTTTAAATGCTGCTTTAAACGGTTCAGATAACATTTACTGGATGCGTGCAGATGAAATTATAGACAGGTAAAGGGAATAGTTTCATTGTCTGTTTAAAATGAGATTTCGCTAACTTGTAGCCTGTAAACTTAACATTGCTTCACACTTTAACTTACTCATCATGCGCCTTTCTTCACGCAGGGATTTTTTAAAAACAGGTACTGGTTTAATGGCTGCTGCATTTGCTGGCTCTGCATTTACTTACAAAAAAAATATGCCACTTTTATCTTTCTCAACACTTGGCTGCCCAGACTGGGCGTTTGAAAAGATCATCAGCTTTGCAGCAGAAAATAATTACAACGGTCTTGAAGTACGTGGCATATTGCGCGAACTGGATCTTGCAAAATGTAAAGAATTTAATAGCTCTGCAAACATTGCTGCCACACTAAAGCAAATGGAGGAAAAGCAATTAAAATTTGTTGACCTTGGTTCGTCTGCAGAAATGCATCATGCCGATACACAAAAGCGGCAAAAGAACCTTGATGATGCAAA
>JANXWM010000566.1 GCA_025351145.1 Chitinophagaceae bacterium | reverse complement strand
CAACGGGTTTAAAAGCGCAAAGCTAAGCCCCTTCGTTTGCCGCATGAAAAATGGCGAATATGTACACCAGGGAACTGCACATAAAATAAAGAAGCATTATTTGGGCGACTCTGCTATACATGGATTAATTTATGATGCAACTTTTACGATTAAAGATTCCGGAGCTGATAATGAGAAAGCTTATGTTACCCTGGCTTACAATTACAATAAGAAGGAAGAAGGTTTTCCTTTTGCTTTCAGTATGGAGGTAAGTTATATGCTAAGTGAAGAGAATAAGCTTACACTTATTACCAAAGTAACCAACACCGGTGAGGGCGAAATGCCATTATCAGATGGCTGGCATCCTTACTTTTGTTTGGGCGAAACAGTAAACAGTTTAAAGGTTGAGTTTAACAGCAAAGTAATGATAGAGTTTACTGATGGGTTAATTCCATCAGGTAATAAGTTGCCATACAGCACATTCAATTCTTTTAAAACTTTTGGTGATACTTTCCTCGACAATTGTTTTGTACTTGAAAATTTTGAAGCTGTTGCCTGCAGTATAAAAGATGAAACAACGGGCCTGCAACTTGATATAATCCCCTCTGCATCTTACCCATACCTGCAGATATACACGCCACCACACCGCAAAAGCATTGCCATTGAAAATTTAAGCAGTGTACCTGATGCATTTAATAACGGTATTGGGTTGATTACGGCAAAACCGGGAGAGGTATATACTTTTACAACTGCATATCAGCTTAAAACACTTTAAGAAACAGGTTTTTGTATTGGCTGCAGAAAGCTGAATAAAATATTTGCTGTACAAGTGTGCGACGCAAGGAACGATCACTAAAGTGTCTAAAGCCCGGCCAATAATTATTTAAATATTTACACTGGCAATCATGCTTATTTCTACATCAACTCCTTTGGGCAAACCCTTTACAGCCACTGTTTCTCTTGCGGGATAATCGCCTTTAAAATAACTTCCGTACACTTCATTTGCCTCTGCAAACAAAGACATATCACTAAGAAAGATCGTCGTTTTTACTACGTGTTCGAAAGTAAGGTTTGCTTCACTTAATATAGCTTCGAGGTTCTGCATACTTTGATGTGTGGCCGCTTTTATACCGCCACTCACTATTTCGCCTGTTGAAGGATTAATGGGTATTTGTCCGCTGATAAATAATAAGCTCCCGGCTTTTACACTTTGATTATAAGGGCCTATTGGTGCCGGGGCTTTTTCTGTATTAATGATCTGCTTGTTCATGCGATGTTTGTTTTAAAAGCAAGTTGCAGCATTTCCTTCAACTCTGCAACCTATTTTTGCAATCCAACTGAATAATATGCGGATCATCGTTAGGGCAACAGCAGCACAAAAAGAAGAATGGCAGCAAAAGCCTTTGGCTGAAGCAGTAAACATTCAATTTATTGATGCCGAAAATAGTAAGATGACCGGCACAGACGCAGACGCTTTTTTTGACCTGGCGCTGGATGAAACCAACCCCGTATTTATTGGAACTACAAAGCCTGTTTTTGCCAATGCGGTTATTTGCACACTCAGTGAACTGCCTGAAAATTATATAAGGATAAACGCCTGGAACGGCTTTTTAAAAAGAGGGCTTATGGAAGTTGCGGCATCAGAAACAAACAAGCCAATTGCAGAAAATGTAATGAATGAATTGGGCTGGAAATATGTTTTGGTGCCCGATATTCCGGGAATGATTGCAGCCCGAACCATCAGTATGATCATCAACGAAGCTTATTATACTTTGGGCGATGAAGTAAGTACAAAAGAAGCCATTGATATTGCCATGAAGCTTGGCACCAATTACCCTTTTGGCCCATTTGAGTGGAGCGAAAAAATTGGCCTTTGGCATATTTATATGCTGCTGAAAAAAATGAACCAGATAGAAAACCGCTATACCATAGCGCCGCTATTACAGCAGCAAGCCTTGCAAACGATAACCAATAAACAATAAACTTTGCCCTTATTACTCAATATAGATACAGCTACAGAACATGCCAGTGTTTGTTTAAGCGAAACTGAAACAGTGCTGGCAATGGAGCAAAGTGCTGATCAAAAAAATCATGCTTCTTTTATACAGCCGGCAATTAGAAAATTGCTGTGGCATACAGGCCTTTCGCTCCAGTTAATTGATGCAGTTGCCGTTACTGCAGGCCCCGGAAGTTATACCGGCCTGCGTGTAGGTATGGCTACAGCAAAAGGCTTGTGTTATGCGCTGCAAAAGCCTTTGATACTTATTAATACTTTAGAGGTAATGGCCTATGCCGTAATAGAAGAAAAAAACAAACAGTTGGCAACTTCAAACTTCGAACCTCAAACTTCAAACTTCCTCTTTTGCCCCATGATAGATGCCCGGAGAATGGAAGTTTTTACTGCTTTATACAACAATACCCTGCAGGTAATTACAGAACCGGTTGCCATGGTACTTGATGAAAAAAGTTTTGAAGGAATCCTGCTGCAAAAGCAAATTATTTTTTCAGGAAGCGGGTATGCCAAGTTTCAAAAAATAATCAATCACCCAAATGCCTTTTTTTCAACAGCAGCGCAGCATGCAGGGCATCTTGCGGTTCTTGCCGGGCGTTCATTTTTACAGAAAAAATTTGCAGATATTGCTTATTGCGAACCCTTTTACCTAAAAGAATTTTTTACAAAGCAGCAACCATTATAAGAGTACGGAAAAATATATTAAATTTACATGTGTTTGCCAACTTCCCTTTAACGATCTAATTTCAATAACATGAGTAATCATCTCCAGGTTGCTTTTCTAAACGAGCCCGAAAGCAATGAAAATATCAGGATCGATTTTGTGCACATGAAAAAAACGCTGCTTACGCTAAGGGCATTTAACCATAAGCTTCGCCAGCAAATTTTAAAATTGCTCGATGAAAAAAGAAAAATGACCGTAACAGAAATCTATATAGAAATGCGCCTCGAGCAGTCGGTAGCATCCCAGCACCTTGCCATTATGCGGCGGGCACAGCTTGTTAGCGCCACACGGGAGGGCAAGTATATTTTTTACGTTATCAACTACAAAAGGATAAAACAAATAATTAGTTTTGTAGAAGATTTTGTTGCGTAATAATGCTCCGGTGATTAAACATTTTTGCCATAAGTGTTTTAAATTATTAGCCCATCTGTATTACAGCCATTAAGCCCGGTTGCGTCGCACTCTTGTACGTTCTGCTTATATATCAGCACTGTGCAGTCAGCGTTCCTGTATAATATCATATAGCCCTGCAAAAAGGAGGTTTTATATTTTATTTTGCTGTTTGCACATGAAGCCAAAGCTGCCCATTGATTTGCAGATAAAGTGCTTGCGACTTGACTACCGCCTGGCAGGCGCAACAGGCGATGCCATGGAAAACATTGCTGGTATTTAAAAGTTTAAATGTAAAAGCAGCTAATTCAAAAACCGGTCTATTTTGCTTAAAGGCTTTTTTAGTTTGGGGCCCGGCATTATTTTTTTAGCGAGAATAATGCGGTAATTGCCGGTCTCTACTAAATAATTATTTGTAGAAGACGCACCACGAACGGGCAAGCGGTTACCCACCCAGTTGGCGCTTAAATTCCATGTGCTGCTGTTATAGCCTGCCGCCATGCGGAACACTGATTCTGGATTTAAAGCAATTTTATTGCTGTTACCTGCTGTTCCCGTTTCAGTAGAAAAACCAAGATTAAGGTTTAAAGCAAGCGAACCCATTACAAAAAAATGCTGATTTACAACCAGTGTATAAGCATACCCAACACCCGGCCCAAAGCTGAAAAATTTTATATTGTTGATGCCTGCCTGAGCATAATTGTTTTTAAGTGCCGAAGGCACCCACGCACTGTCTGCTTTCATTACGCCATAATATGTTTCGGCACCGAGCAGTAAGGAACCGGCAGATTTTTTTTGCCATTCGTTTTGTATAATAGCTGCATTGTAAGAGAACTTTGCAGCATTCATTACACGGTAAGCAGCTATGCCAAACAGAGTTACTTTAGCATCGGGGCGTGTATAGTAGGTATTGGAACTTGCTGCTGCCAAGCCTTTGGGATGCAAATAATAGCCCTTATACAATTCTCCAAACCAGTCAACCGCCCATTTGTTGGGATAGAAATGCCCCTGCAGGTCGAGGTATTTGGTTTTGCCTTTTTCTTTGTCCTGGTTTATAAAACCAAATCCGTAAGCGAGGTTCAAAGAAAAATTATGATAAGTTGCACCCACGCCCATGTTAAGCGTTGTGTTTGGGCGGTATTGTAAATCTTTAGTTCCTGCAGCCCCGGGTATTGTGAATGCCACATATTTTTGAGAAAAATAAAAACGCATGGTAAGCATTCCGGGGTAGGTAACATAGTAGCTTGTATCATTCCCGTGCCTGTATTGTGCAGCCCCTGTAAATGGATGCAGTAAAAGGCAGAGCAATATAAAGGCAACGTAAACAAAAGGGGGATAACTAATTTTCTTCATTCAATTGTATTAAGTCTAAGGCTTACAAAACAACAACCGTGCTATCAAAAGCATAACTTAATCCGGCAAAAACAACGGGCATTCATTTACCTGCTAAAATCAAAAGTAAATTTATAAATGTACCAACGTGCTTAATTGCCAAATCGAATTTCTAATGTACAAGAGTGCGACGCAACGAAAGCTTCATAGCAGTTCTTCAGCCGGGCAAATAAAAAACAACATAGTATTACAGGGCATTATGAGATAAAACAAATTCGACTAAGGAACGGTTATTTTATTGTTGATACGGTTTACATCGGCCATGCGCTTGCTTGGATCAATTTCTATTTCTTTTATGTCTGCCACATTTCTCGATATGGTTAAAGTATATTCCCGATCCACCCATTTCCATTCGTTGTGGATGATACGTGGCGTTGCATCTTCGGCGGGCTTTGCACCATACATTAAATTCATGGGCACATAATGCATTTCTTTTGAACCGTCTTTATAGGTAATCAATACATCAACCGGCATGGGCATTAAACCAATACGGTTGAGTTTTATTTTTGTTGCCCCGTTTTCTGTGGCTACATCACCAATGGCGTAATCAATTGTTTTGGTTGTGTATATCCAATACTCTTTGTACCACTGCAGTTCAATGGCGCTTACTTTTTCTGCAACACGAACAAAATCGTTGGGGTTGGGATGTTTAAACCGCCATTGGTTATAATACGCCAGTAAAATTTTATCGAGCACAGAATCGCTAACAATATATCCAAGCTGTTTTATAAAAATCGCACCCTTTCTGTAAGAGCCGGTTTCGCAAGCATAGTTGGTATTAAAATGGTCGGCATGGGTACTTAGTGGTTCTTCCATCTTGCTTTTCGCAAGTTTAAAATAAGCATCGTAGGCACTTGCAAATGGCGATATGGTAGAGTCGTGGTGCCGCCATCCGTTAACCCTCGCGGAAGCATAGGTAACAAAGCCTTCATCCATCCAGCCGTAAAGGCTTTCGTTGTTTGCCAGTATGCCCTGGTACCAGTTGTGCAGCCATTCATGAATGGCCGATCCCGGGCTATTGATAAGGGTAGCCATGGGGTATTCCATACCGCCGTCGCCACCTTCAATAAACGAATAATTTTTGTAAGTATAGGCCCCAAAAGTTTTAGCGATATAGGGATATATCAGCTCCATACTGTCAGCAAGTGTATACCAGTCGGCGGCTTTAGCGTCACTTTTTTTATATACCGCATAGATCAACGGCCCATTTTTAATTTGGCGTTTTTGCATGATAAAATCCGGGTCTGCAGCCCATACAAAATCATGCACATTTTGTGCACTGAATTTCCAGGTAAGGGTGCTTCCTTCCGGTGCTTTAATTCTTACATTGTCTGCCTGGTACCCAAAGCCAACTTCATTAGGGTTTTGTATGATACCGGTGCCCGCAAGCATGTAAGTTTTATCAATAGTAATGTTTACATCATAATCTCCCCATACACCATAAAATTCCCGGGCAATATATGGGTTCGCATTCCAGCCCTGGTAATCATATTCCACCATTTTCGGGTACCACTGGCTCATGCTGTAGCGTACATGTTCTGCATTATCCCTTCCGCTGCGGCGAATCTGTAAAGGTACCTGTGCTTCAAAGCTTACATCAAGTGAAGTTTTGCTATGCGGCAACAAAGGTTTATCAAGGTCAACTTCAAGAATAGTTTCATGTTCAATAAGCTTTTGTGCTGCACCATTGATCTTAACATATTTTACTTTCTGGTAACCAATTTCATCAGGCTTCAGCTTACTTATGCGGTCTTTTATTTTGAGGCTCCAGTCACGTATATCATTCCCGCTTTTATCTGTACCAAGAATAGTTTGGCCAAGTTCCTGGCTGCGCACATCCATCATACTGCCAGGCTGAAATGCATTCCAGTACAGGTGAAAAAATACACGGTTTAATGTATCGGGTGAGTTATTCCAGTAGTCTATTTTTTCTGTACCTGTAAACCGGTTTGTTGCAACATTCATGTCCACATTAATTACATATTTTATACGCTGCTGCCAGCGGTCGGGTTGGGCGTATGAAGAAATGACAGAGAGTAGCAACAAACAAAAAGTAATCAACTTTTTCATTCCTGGTTTCATTTTTATGCCTGAGATAAAAATATAAAAAATAAGCCCGGATAATGCATTTGCAAAAGCCGGGCCTTCAAAACTAAGGGTTATTAAAGTGTAAGCGCTTCCCTGTTTAGTTTACCGGTTGCGCTAAAAAACAGGTATTTTTTTTGTACCCCGCTTTTTTTAACCAGCAGGCGGTATACGATTGGTTCTCCACTTTCATCAATTTCCACTACAGAAACTTTCTCCCAATCCGCATACCTGCTTTTAGCAAAACCATCCATTACCTCACCATGCAAATCACTAAACTTAATTTTTCGTTCAGTACGCTCCCAGTCACCTTTACTGCTAAAGTCTGCACTCATTTCAAATCCATTTAAAATAAATTCAGCTTCAAAAGAACTGATCTTATCTTTCCATGAAACCTTTTGTGCATGCGGGTATCTTGCCGAAAAAGCATCAGTAACTTCAGCCGGAATTTTCCTTATCTGCGCCTGCGCCAATCCAACTAAACCAATGAACAGCAGCAATAAAATACTTCGCTTCATATCCAATATTTTTATGTTCATACGCAAACTTCGCATAAAAAAAACAGATTTATTTTTTCGGTTGCCTTTGTTAACGCAGCCCTAACAAAAATAGATCTCCCTATTGCTTTAAAAAACATTTTGAACCGGGCTAAAGAATATGAATTAAACATCCTTGCGTCGCACTCTTGTACTGCATAACCATGCTTGACAAACTAGTACAGAAAACAAAAACCGGCATTTGCCGGTTTTTGTTTTCACAGTTTTTCATTTTAAAACTTAGTATAGTCCATAACTATTTAGGCCTGGCAGCAATAAAAGTACCATCAGCATAATAAGTTGCTTCCCATTTTACAGTACCTAAATAAAAGCCTGCGCTGTAAGTTGTACCTCCATAATAAACGGTACTTGTTTCCCATTGAACCTGAGTTGCACTGGAGTACATTGACTTAAAATTAATTTTCACAGCCATTGGTACCTGGCT
>JANXWM010000546.1 GCA_025351145.1 Chitinophagaceae bacterium | reverse complement strand
CAATCATCGAAGGGCCGCTTGTATCAAGGTATAAATTTGAAAATGTTTGCGGCTGCTGAGAATAATTATTAATGGCCCTGTTGGTAAAACCTTCACCATTTTCATAGCCGGAGGAATAGAGGTTCTGCACATCAAAGAGACCGAAGCCCTGTGTTATGTTGTCCCGGTAATAACGGCCAACAGTGTACATGAAATTCTTTTCAGGGGCAATGGTAACACCGGAAACATTATTGTCGGTTTGTACCAAACGTTTGTTGGTCGCTGAAGGGTTCACCGTTAAAAAATAAGTTCCCGAATCAGTTTCAAGGTTCCAGTGATCAGATAGCTGGTATGAGGGATCCTTATAAAGGTCTTTATCTGTTTTGCCATTCGCAATCTCACCCCAAAATTCAATATAGTCAGAGGATGATAAAATACCGGAAGGCTTGGTTATGTAAACCGGAACTTCAACTCCATCCCTTATTAATTGAAACTGTTCCGCAGGTGTATTACCCAAACCTGAAGCTGCTAGTGCAGGCTGGTTAATACGTACTAGGCCTTTGTTTAGAGGTGCTTCCTGAACACCATCATAACCAAATGAACCAACTTTAAATTTATAGTAAACCTTATTATAATCAATCCATTCGTTGTGGTAAGATTGTGCATGTCCGGTATTTAGTAGGGCAGCAAAAATTAATATGGATACGATTTTCTTTCTCATATTCAGCATTTGGATATTGGATAATTAACTAAGGTAACATAAAAAAGTATTGTTCCTCTTTATTGAGATTAAAGTTAGCCTCAATTTCATTAATATTTAATGATAAGGACATTATTGTTCCGGCATTTGATTCCCGGCTCATCGTCTCTTGCGTCGCACGCTTGTACGTTCTGTCCATTCTTCATCTTTGGTTTCACGTTCAATGCTGCTGCCTTTTTTCACTGCTCATGCATAGTTAAACCGTACAAGAGTGCGACGCAACCAAAGCTTCATGCATGTACTTTTGCCGGGCTCAAAAAAGATTCAGAAAGCATTGAAACCCTATTAATACTGTTAACAGGCTGTTACGGTTTTGTATCGTTATTACCATTTGTATAAATTCCACCCAAGTGATGTAGCCGTCTGTTATTTTCGCGCTATAAATCAACCTTAATGTTTCGTCGTTTTTATTATTTACTGGCTGCTTTTTTTTGTTTCTCATTCTCTGTAATGGCGCAAACCAAATCGCTTAAAGCGGTAAAAGCCGAACACGCCCCTAAACTTGATGGGAAACTAGATGATGCCGCCTGGCAGGATGCACCTGCCGCCGGGGATTTTGTAATCAACTTTCCCGACTATGGCAAACCCGCATCAAAACCCGCCGAAATAAAAGTGGTGTACGATGATGAAGCCATTTATATAGGGGCTTACCTGCACGATGATCCTGCACTTATACGCAAACAGTTAACTGAAAGGGATAAAGAAGAGTTTAAAGATGCCGACAATTTCGGTGTGGCTTTCGATACATACAAAGACAAACAAAATGCGTTTGCATTTATTGTAACATCTTCCAATGTTCAAAGCGATGTGCGTATTTCATCTACCATTATTCAAAATGATAATGGCGGAAATGGTGGCTATGATTATAACTGGGATGCCGTTTGGGATAGCCGTACATCCATTGTTGCCGATGGCTGGATTGTAGAAATGAAGATACCTTTTTCTGCCATCCGTTTTTCCAAAAAGGATGTTCAAGACTGGGGCCTTAACTTTTCACGTTATATACGCCGGTTAAATGAAACATCTTACTGGAACCCGGTTAATCCGAAAGAAGATGGCTTTGTAAACCAGTTCGGCAGTCTTACGGGTTTGCAGAATTTAACACCCCCGCTGCGTTTATCTTTTCTGCCTTATATCTCTACGGGTTACAGAACAGTGCCAACCAATGAAGGAGATATTAATAACTTTTTGCATAGCGGGGGTATGGATGTGAAATATGGCATCAATGAAAGCTTTACACTTGATATGACTTTAATACCCGATTTTGGACAAGTACAAAGCGATTATGTTGAACTTAACCTTACCCCATTTGAGCAGCAGTTTAATGAAAACCGACCGTTCAGAGGGTACAGAGCTGTTTAATAAAGCAGGTATTTTTTATTCGCGCAGGGTAGGGGGGACTCCCGGCGGATATTATGATGCACTGCAGCTTGCTGCCGACAGTAATTATACTTTACTCAAAAATCCCTCAATTACGCAGCTGTATAACGGCACTAAATTTTCGGGGCGTACAAAAAATGGCTTGGGTATAGGAGTGTTCAATGCGGTAACCGCGCCCATGTATGCGGAGCTTGGAAAGCCTAATGGTGAAACGTTTAAAATAGAAACCGAACCACTCACCAATTACAATATATTCGTGCTGGATCAGTCGCTTAAGAACCGCTCCAGTATCACCTTTACAAATACAAACACCATTCGTAATGGAAGTGGAAGAGATGGTAATGTAAGCGCATTGGGTGTATCGCTTTACGATAAAACAAATACCTATAATTTCCAGGCAAAAACAAATTTTAGTTATGTTACGGGAGATGACCCGCACAACGGGTACCGGGCTTATACTGAGTTTGATAAAGTAAGCGGCAAATGGCAATGGGGTGTTTATAATAATATCAAATCAAAACTTTACGATCCCAACGATCTCGGTATTTTATTCAGGACAAACGAAATGAATTCCGGAGCTTATATTTCCTACAACCAGTTTACACCAAATAAGATTTTTAACCTGCGCAATTACAACATCAACGTTCAGTATTCCAACAGGGTAGTGCCCTTCTCTTATGCTAACTTAAAGATCAATGGTAACTTCCTCCATGTTTTTAAAAACTTCTGGGACGCATCGCTAATCCTATTTTCGCAACCCACTTGGGAAAACGATTATTTCGACCTTCGCACCTCTGGTAAGTTCATCAAAAAATCACCTTTTACGTTCCTCGGGATCGAAGGGAGTACAGATAGCCGTAAAAAATTATTCGGCAGGTATAACCTTGGCTGGGCAAACTTATCCCCTATACCTAACGATGCTTATACACGGTTTGGGCTTGGGGCACGCTACCGTTTTAGCCCTAAGTTTAGTTTAGATATTGGTGGCGACCGTACGCTGGATAAAGGCAATATCGGTTTCGCTTTTTTTGAGCCTGCTACAAACGAACCAATTGCAGGTTACCGTACAATAACCACCTTCAATACAACTGTAAATGCCATTTATAATTTCAAAGCACGCATGAACCTTAACCTGAGTTTAAGGCATTACTGGAGCAAGGTGGATTATAAAGAATTTTACCATGTTAAAGACGATGGTTTTTATGCACCACACGAATATGTGGATGGCAAAAACGAAAACTTCAATGCCTTTAACCTGGACATGTTTTTTACCTGGGACTTTCGTTTGGGCAGCCGTTTAATTATCGCCTGGAAAAATGCACTAGGCCCAGATGCGGTTGTGGATGGCATCTCCAATTCAAAGTACAGCAATAATTTCTCCGAAGTATTTAATGTGCCCCACAGCAACGAAATAAGCGTAAAGTTTGTGTACTATATAGACGCACAGCAGTTTAAAAAGAAAAAGGCCTGAGTGCAAAAAAGCATTTTGAACCGGGCCAAAGTTTTTCAATCAAGCATCCGTTGCGTCGCACTCTTGTACTTTGGTAGTAATGGCTGCTTTGGGCTGCAAGCTCACAATGCTGTTGTTTTTGCTGGCAGCCCAAAGCTCATTTGCAACCCAAAAGCACAAGAGTGCGACGCAAGAGCCGATGCCCAAAGAACTATAAAGCCGGGCAACAAAAATGATTCTTTCAAAAATTTGCCTTACCCGGTTTTGAAATTCAACATAGAAAAATTAGGCGGTCAGGCGACCGCCAACAACCATCTGGCTAAAGTTGATCGCCTGACCAACATGAGCCGTAACAACCTGAATATTTTAAAACACCTTCTTCCTTTTTAAGAAGCTGCGTTCTTTACCTGAGCAACGTAATACTTCCTTTTACCGGTATCACGGTTTTGTTTTCACAAACAACCTCCATTACAAAAACATATGCATCGGCCGGTAATGCCTTTCCCTGGTAAATGCCATTCCATCCTGCTGATGGGTTGTTCGCTTCCGTACTGCTGCTTTCAAATACGAGCTGCCCAAGACGGTTAAAAATATGGCAGCTGCGTATATTAAAAAGCCCTGTTCCCCTTGCATAAAAAACATCATTTGCACCATCACCGTTGGGGGAAAATGTATTGGGCACAAAGAAATTATTATTGCCGCACAAGGCGTGTATTGTAACCATATCACTTGAGGAGCATCCGGCATCGTTAATGCCAATGCATTCATAATTAGTAGATACCGTTG